>NBLL01000048.1 GCA_002084355.1 Bacteroidetes bacterium 4572_128
CGCAAGAAACTCATGATTTTGACATGAATGCGATAGTAAGAGATAATATTGCAATGATAGAATTTCCCGAAAATCAAACAAATAACACAAATAAAAAGAAAGATGTTTTATGTGAAGAAGCAAAATATTCAGATATTTTACATCTACCCCACGGTTTAAAAGCTTATTTTGATTTAGAACAAGCAATTTATTGTGCAAAAAAAGAAAATAAACCAATTTTTGTAGATTTTACAGGACACGGGTGTGTCAATTGTAGAGAAATGGAGCAAAAAGTTTGGGCAGAAAAACCTATTTTAAAACGATTAAGGAAAGATTTTGTAATACTTGCTATGTATGTAGATGATAAAAAAATTGATCTTCCTGAGAATGAATGGATTACAGCAGAAGATGGACGAATTAAGAAAACTCTCGGCGGAAAAAATTCCTACATACAAAGAACAAAATTTAAATCTAACGCACAACCTTATTAGATGGTTTGAAAAAATTTAATGAAAAATAATTTTTTTTTTACAGAATTTTCATAATTCTGTAAAAATTTTAATTATAAAAAATTTCGCATTTTTTTGAAAAAATTTTTTTTTAAATATGTTTTTTAATTTCTGGCAAATTAAATATTTCTATATCTAAATTTTGATTTCCTATAAAATTAGTGATTTTTTCTAACTCTGGTAAATCTACATAAGCACATTGTAAACGAATTAAATTATTATTTTCTGTAATTAACATATCTCCACGTCCGATTAATTGGTTAGCACCAGAAGCATCTAAAATTGTTCGGGAATCAACCATAGAAGCAACTTTGAAAGCCATACGAGCAGGAAAATTTGCTTTTATTATTCCTGTGATAATATTTGCCGAAGGTCTTTGTGTTGCAACAATTAAATGTATTCCTATAGCTCTGGCAAGTTGAGCTAATCTTGTGATTGGTGTTTCTATATCTTTTCCTGCTGTCATTATTAAATCAGCAAATTCATCAATAATTAAAACTATATAAGGTAAACTTTTTTTCCCAGCAAATTTTTCATTATACTCTTTTATATTTCTAACTTTAGATTGTTTTAATAATTTATATCTATTATCCATTTCCAAATTTAAAGATGCTAAAGTATTAATAACTTGACCGTTATCTGTAATTATTGCTTCTTCTGCATCAGGTAATTTTGCGAGGAAATTTTTTTCTATTTTTTCGTAAAGCGAAAGCTCAACTTTCTTAGGATCTATTAAAACAAATTTTAATTCTGATGGATGTTTTTTATATAAAAGCGATGTAATTATCACATTTAAACCGACAGATTTTCCTTGTCCAGTTGCTCCGGCAACAAGTAAATGCGGCATTTTTGTCAGGTCAAAAATATAAGTTTCATTAGAAATAGTTTTTCCAAGAGCAATAGGTAATTCAAAATTAGAACTTTGAAAATTTTTATTAGAAATTACACTGTGCAAAGAAACCTTTTATCTTAGAAATACGTATTCCAGGTGCTGGAATAATTTCATAAAGAATAACATTCGGACCATTTTTAGCTTTAATTTCAATAATTTCTATTTTGTAATTTTCCAAAGTATTTTTAATTTTTTCTTTATTTTTTTCCAATTCCTCATGAGAGGTTTCTATATTAGAATCTTCATATTTTTTTAATAATTCTACATCTGGAAAAATATAATTTTTCAAATTTTCATCATTTATTTTTAAATTTTCTTCGTCTATTTTTTCAATTTCATTATTTTCATTTAAACTTATTCCTTCACTTTTTAATTTTAATCCTTCTGTTTCTTTAGAAAAATTATTGATTTTTTTTTCTTTTGGGAAATTTATTTTTTTTAATTTTGATTTTAAAATAACTCTTGATTTATTTTTTCCATCATGAACAATATTTTTTTTCAAAAAATGAAAATTTTTTTTTGAAAAATTATAAAGAGATTTTAATTTTTTTTTATTGAAAATTATAAAAAATCTTTTTTTAATAAAAACAAGAAATTTTTTCATTCTTAGAAAAAATATTAAAGAAAAACTTAAAATAATAAATAAAAAAGTTCCCATTTTTCCAATGAAAGAATTTAAAGTTTTATTGGCAAAATAACCAAAAACGCCGTAAAAATTTTGATAAATTCCATCATCATCATATAAAAAATAAGCAAATAAAATAGAAGTTAATAAGATTAAAATCAGAGTATTAAAAAAAGTTTTTTTCAATGGGAACAATTTTAAACGCAATTCAAAAAAATGTAAGCCTAAAACAATAAATAAAAAAACTATAAAAAATGATGATATCCTATCCAATTTTCTGGAATAACATTTTCATCGAAAATATTTTCTATTTTACTTTGGTCTGTTTCCCAAGTGAAAAAATATGAAAAAAAAGATAAAAACAAAATTAATGATAAAAATAAAAATCCTATTCCAAAAATAAATTTTATATTTTCCTTATTATTAACAATAAAAATATTAGAAAAATTTATTGTTTTTTTTAAAAAACTTTCTATTTTATAGAAAAAATCGAAAGAAATATTTACTATTTTTTTTATAAAATTTATTATTTTAATAAAAAATTTTTTTTTTGGTTTTACCATTTTTATTTTATTTTTAAACAAATTTAATTTAAAATTATGAATTTAAAAAAATTATTAATTTTTTCATTATGTAAATTATTTTTTACATTTCATATTTTTTCACAAGTTATTGCTGATGATTTTACTTTAACAGATGTAAATGGAATTACGTATGAAAAACCGTTATTATAGATTTTTTCTCGCTTACTTGTGGAAGTTGCCAAACAGGAATTGTTCTTCTGGAAGAATTTTGGCAAGAATATAATTTAGAAGATGAAAATTTATCTGTGTGGGCAATAGAAATTTACAATGAAGGAGATGAAGCAACGAATGATTTTGTAAATTACTATAATGGAACTTTTAATGTGTTTTCTATGCCAAGCGGAAATGAAGACATTTTGGAAAATTATAATGTTAATTATACGCCACGTTACATATCTATTTGTCCAAATAAATACGTAAAAAAAAGTGATATTTATGATGTAGAAAATTTATATTTTTATTGTAAAGATAGCTCTTATGAAGAAAGAATAAATGATGATTTTGAAAAAATTCAAAATATTTCTTTTAAAGAAAATAAATTAAATTTCATTTTGAACTTAAAAAAAAATAGAAATTTAGAAATAAATTTATTTAATTCTATAGGTCAAAAAATTATTTCAGATAAAAAAAGTTTTTTAAAAGGAAAAAATTTTTTCCAATTTTCTGATAATTTTTTAAAAAAATCTTTTTATATTTTACAAATCTCCGAAAATAAAAAAGTTATAGATAGAAAAAAAGTTTTATTTTTTTAATAAAAAAATGCCGTTTTTTTGAAAAAAATAAAACATTAAAATTTTGGCGTTTTTTGGAAAAATTTTTAAAAAAATTACAGATTTTCAATTATGATTTTTTTTAATATTTTTTTTTTAACGTCCAAAATTTTAATGCTTTTTTAATTTTCAACAATTAAATTTACTTTGCAAAATTAATTGTTCTCATTTCTCTTATGACAGTAATTTTTACCTGTCCAGGATAAGTCATTTCATTTTGTATTTTTTTTGCTATTTCATAAGATAAAATTTCTGAAGCTTTATCACTAATTCTTTCGCTGTTTACTATAACTCTTAATTCTCTTCCAGCTTGTATTGCGTAAGCTTTTGAAACACCTTTATATGATAAAGCAATTTCTTCTAAATCATTTAATCTTTTTATATATGCTTCTTCTAATTCTCGTCTTGCTCCAGGTCTGGAACCAGAAATAGAATCGCAAATTTGTACTATTGGTGAAATTAAATATTTCATTTCAATTTCTTCGTGATGCGAACCAATTGCATTACAAACTTCTGCTTTTTCTTTGTATTTTTTTGCCAATTGCATACCAAGAATTGCATGTGTTAATTCAGGTGAATTATTAGGAACTTTTCCAATATCATGTAATAATCCAGCTCTTTTTGCAAGTTTTACATTCAATCCCAACTCAGATGCCATAATTGCGCATAAATTAGCAGTTTCCTTAGAATGTTGCAATAAATTTTGTCCGTAAGAAGACCGATATTTCATCTTACCAATTAAGCTAATTAGTTCTGGATGTAAACCGTGTATACCAAGTTCTATTGCGGTTCTTTTTCCTTCATCTAAGAGATCATTTGAAATTTGTTTTTTCGTCTTTGCGACAATATCTTCTATTCTTGCAGGATGTATTCTCCCATCTACAACTAATTGGTGTAAAGATAAACGAGCAATTTCTCTTCTTATTGGGTCAAAACCAGATAAAATTATAGCCTCTGGAGTATCATCAACAATAAATTCTATTCCTGTAGCAGCTTCTAATGTTCGAATATTTCTTCCTTCACGTCCTATTATCCTACCTTTAATTTCCTCATTTTCAAGATGAAAAACTGTTACAGAATTTTCTATTGCTTTTTCTGATGCAACTCTTTGTATAGTTTGAACTATTATTTTTTTAGCTTCTTTATCAGCAATAATTTTTGCTTCTGCTATAGATGCATTAATAAATGAAACTGCATCTGCTCTCGCTTCATTTTGCAATAACTCTACTAATTCTTTTTTAGCGTCTTCTTTGCTAATGCCAGAAATATCTTCTAATTTTGTTGTTTGCTCGTTAAAGATTATTTTGACCTCATTTTCTTTTTTTTCTAAAATTTCATTCCTTTTGAAAATTTCATTTTTAAAAACTTCTAATTTTTTTTGTTTTGTTTCACTCTCTTTTTTAGAAAAATCCAACTCTTTTAATTTTCTATTTAAATCTTCTCTGCGTTGCATTAAAAGATTTTCTTTTTGTTTTACTTTGTTTTCAAAGTTCAAAAGTTTAGCATTCTTATCAAGAATAATTTTTTCATGCTCAGATCTAAGTTCAAGAAACTTTTCTTTAGCTTGTAAAATTTTATTTTTTTTAGAAATTTCTGCTTGTGCTAAAATAGAATTTGCTTTTTCTATAGTTATTTCTGCTTCTTTTTTTAAGCTTTCAGAAAATAAAAAAACTTTTTTCGCATCTTTTTTTGCTTTATTTAAAAGTTCATTATGCTCAGTACTTATTTTTTTCTTTTTAAAAAAAAAAGCAATTATAAAACCTCCCAAAAGAGATAAAATTGATATTATTATATCAGATATATTCATATTACTAAATAAATTCGATTTTTTATTAAAAAAATCGCGATATTTTAAAAAAAATTTTTTTTAAAATATATTAAAAAAATTTTTAATTACAAAATAAATTTAAAAATATTTCAAATTTAAAATTCCAAAATTAAAAAAAAAAATGAATATGAAAAATTATTTTATTCATTTTTTCTCAAAAATTTATCTATATTTTTATTGATTTCATTAATCTCTTCAAAAAAAGGTGAGATGTCAATTTCATTTTCAATCTTTAACATTTTCGTTACAAAATGCAAAGAAGACATTGCCATACAATCATAATTATCTATATTTTGAAAATTTGCTTTTTTATATCTTGCAATTTTTTCATTAATTATTTTAGCGGCTTTTCTTATCATAACTTCTTCTTCTATTTTTATTTTCATCGGATAATATCTGCCGCCGATATGTATATTTATAGAAATTTTTTCTTTCATATTATAAAACTACAAATTTAAGAGAAAAATACATTTATCTATTTCAGATAAAATTTCATTAATTTTTTTTTTGCTTTCTTTGACATCCTTTATTGAGGCTGTAAAAGTTTTTGTAAATTTTAAATTATTATATTTTTTAGATAAATCTTCTATTTTTTCCTCTTTTTTTCTCAGTCTTTGAACTAAATATTCATTTTTTTCTAATAATTCATCTTTTTCTTTACGTAATTCGTAATATAAAAAAATTACTTTTTTAACTTTTTCTTTTAAGTTTTGAATAATGATATTTTGTTATTCGTCTTCATTTTTTAAATTTTATTTAAGTTTTGAATAATAATATTTATTCGTCTTCATTTTTTAAATTTTTAATAAAAATAATTTTATTACAGCAAATTAAATTTAAATTTTAAATAAAAAATTTAAAAAAAACGTTGTTTTTTTGAAAAAAAAATTTGAAAAATGAAACTTTCTATAATAATTGTTAATTATAATGTAAAATATTTTTTAGAACAATGTTTGTGTTCTGTTGAAAAAGCAATCAAAAATTTAAAAACAGAGGTTTTTATTATAGATAATAATTCTGTAGATGGTTCTTGTGCTATGTTGAAAAAAAAATTTCCTCATTTTTATCTCATAGAAAACAAAGAAAATACAGGTTTTTCTCGTGCCAATAATCAAGGAATTTCCATCTCAAAAGGAGAATATATTTTACTTTTAAATCCAGACACTTTAGTAGAAGAAGATACTTTTGAAAAAATTATAAATTTTATGGATAAAACTCCATATGCTGGAGGTCTTGGAGTAAAAATGATAGACGGTAATGGAAATTTTTTGCCAGAATCAAAACGAGCTTTGCCAACTCCAGAAGTAGCTTTTTATAAAATTTTTGGTTTATCAAGTCTATTTAAAAATTCTAAAAAATTTGGTAGATATCATTTATCTTTTCTTGATAAGGAAAAAATACATAGCGTAGAAATTCTTTCCGGAGCTTTTATGATGATGCGAAAGAAAGTTTTAGACGAAATTGGTTATTTAGACGAAACTTTTTTTATGTACGGTGAAGATATAGATTTGTCTTATAGAATTATAAAACACGGTTATAAAAATTATTATTTTCCTGAAACAACCATTATTCATTACAAAGGCGAAAGCACAAAAAAAGGAAGTATAAATTATGTAAAAGTTTTTTATAAAGCAATGATAATTTTTGCAGAGAAACATTTCTCAAAAAAAAATATAAAAATTTTTTCTTTTTTAATAAATATTGCAATTTATTTTCGTGCTATTTTATCTTTGATAAAACGTTTTTTTAAAAATATTTTTTTACCTTTTTTAGATGCTCTTCTTTTATTTTGGGGAATTTATTTTATAAAATCTTATTGGGAAATATATAAATTTGGCGAAGAAAATTCTTATCCAGAAACATTTTTAAAATTTAGCATTCCAATTTATATTTTTATTTTATTGTTCTTTTTATATTTTCATGGTTCTTACAAAAAACCTATAAAATTACGTAAAACAGCTAAAGGTTTATTTACAGGAACGATTTTTATCTTAATAATTTATGCTTTGATTGATGAAAGTTATCGTTTTTCTCGTGCAATAATTTTGATTGCTTCGCTTTGGGGAATGTTTGCAAGTTTTTTTAATCGCTTTTTACTAAGTATTCTTAATTTAAAAGATTTTCAATTGGATTTTAATAAACGTAAAAAAATCATTATAATTGGAGAAGAAGAAGAAAGCAAAATAGTAAAAAATATTTTAAATCAAGTTACAAAAAAAATTAATTTAATAGGTTTTGTTAGTTTAAAATCTCAAAAAAATTCTTATTTTATTGCAAATATAAAAGATATAAAAGAAATTATTAATGTTCATAAAATAGACGAAATAATTTTTTGCTCGAAAGATATTTCATCTAAGGAAATTATTAATAATATGTTGATTTTATCAAATTTTTCTGTAGAATATAAAATTGCTTCCGCAGAAAGTTTATCTATTATTGGTAGTAATTCTATAGATACTGCTGGAAATTTATATGTTGTAAACATAAATTCAATTTCAAAGGAAGAAAATCAAAGAAAAAAAAGAATTTTAGATATTTTTATTTCTTTATTTTTTATTTTATTCTTAGTTTTTTATATTTTTTTCATAAAAAAACCTATAAATTTTATGGAAAATATTTTTTATGTTTTGATAAATAAAATTTCTTGGGTTTCTTATATAGAAAAAAAAGATTTAAAAATTGACAATTTGCCAAAAATTAAAAAAGGTGTTTTTTCCAATTTTTCAATAAAAAAAAATAAAAAATTAAGTTTGAAAAAATTAGAATTGCTAAATATTATTTACGCAAAAAATTATAATGTTTGGAAAGATCTATATATAATATGGAAATCCTTATTTTAAATTATTTGTTTTTTTAGAATCAATATTAATTGTGTATTTAGTTAATTGTAAAAGTTTTTAGCGATAATTTTTAAAGATTTTAAAAATCATTAAAATTTTGGCGTTTTTTGAAAAAATTTTTTTTTTTAATTATAAAAATTCATTAAAATTTTGGCGTTTTTTGGAAAAATATTTTTTTTTAATTATAAAATTCATTAAAATTTTGGCGTTTTTTGGAAAATATTTTTTTTTTAATTATAAAATTCATTAAAATTTTGGCGTTTTTTGAAAAATATTTTTTTTTAATTATAAAATTCATTAAAATTTTGGTGTTTTTTGAAAAATTTTTTTTTTTAATTTCAAATTAAAAAACATTAAAATTTTGGACGAATTTTGAAAAAATTTTTTTATTTTGATTTAAAAAATATTAAAATTTTGAACGAATTTTGAAAAAATTTTTTTTTAATTTCAAAAAAAACATTAAAATTTTGGACGAATTTGAAAAAAAAAATTTTTTCAAATTTAAAAACATTAATATTTTGGACGTTTTTTGAAAAAACATTTTTTTAATTTCAAAACAAAAAATCATTAAAATTTTGGACATTTTTTCAAAAAATATTTTATTATAATTCAAAATAAAAAATATTAAAATTTTGGACGAATTTGAAGAAAAATTTTTTTTATTTTAAATTATAAAAATATTAAAATTTTGGACGAATTTGAAGAAAAATTTTTTTTATTTTGATTTAAAAAATATTAAAATTTTGAACGAATTTTGAAAAAAATTTTTTTTTATTTTGATTTAAAAAATATTAAAATTTTGGACAAATTTTGAAATTTTTTTTTTTTAATTTCAAATTAAAAAACATTAAAATTTTGGACAAATTTTGAATTTTTTTTTTTTTTATTTCAAATTAAAAAACATTAAAATTTTGGGCAAATTATGAAAAAAAATTTTTTTTTATTTTAATTTTAAAAACATTAAATTTTTGGACGAATTTTGAAAAATTTTTTTATTTTTGAAATTAAAAAATATTAAAATTTTGAACGATTTTTGAAAAAAATTTTTTTTAATTTAAAATTAAAAAATATTAAAATTTTTGAAAAAAAATCCCAAAAAAACAGACTTATTATTAATAATAACTCGTATCTTTACGAGACATTTTTTTCAATGTCCAAACCAAAAAAAACTTTAGAAGAAGATTCAAGAGATAAATTTCTTAAATTTTTAAAAGATTTTAAGATAATATCTTTTAGAAATTTAATTCATCATAAATTATTTATTATATTTTTATGGCTTTGTATTGCTTATTTATGGATTGCAGATACTATAGATTACTATTGTTATTTCAATCATGGTATATTATCATCTTGTGTTTTTGCTAGGCATGAACAAGAAGAAATTAAAAGACTTCTGCTTGGTTTGGTTTGTTTATGGATAGGGTTTAAAATGATAAAATCAAAAATAAACACGAAGCTATATATTTATGCTATCAATTTATTTATTTTGTTAAATCCTTTTCTTTTAATTGTTATTAAGGAAATTTCGTTTTGGGAATATAATGGTTTTTTTAATTTTTCTTTTGAATATCTTTTCTCATTGTTTATAATTTATTTAGTTCATGCTGATTATTTGATAATAATTTTATCTATTTTAAGTTTAAAAAAAATTAATCAAGAAAAAAATACACTCATGCACTATATAAAAGATATGAAAAGCTATAAAAAAGAGCTGATTGTTTTTTGTGTTATTTATAGTTTGCTCCTGCACCTGTGTGGTGTTTTCACAGCACAATTATTATAATGGCGGTGAAAACACCGACCAAGCACAAGAGGAATATATATAATAAATCCCCAGACATTTTTTTTATTTTTTTAAATTTCAAAAAAAAATTTTTTTTTTGAAAAATGACCAAAATTTTAATGTTTTTTTTAAATTATAAAATATTCTGCGCAGTGCGGTGTTTTCACCGCACATTATTAAATATTAAAATTTTGGACGAATTATGAAAAAAATTTTTTTTCAAAAACCTCCAAAATTTTAATGCTTTTTATTTTGAAATTAAAAAAATTTTTTTTAAAAATTGTCCAAAATTTTAACATTTTTTAATTTCAATTAAAAAAATTTTTTTTGAAAATCGCCCAAAATTTTACCATTTTTTATTTTGAAATTAAAAAAAAATTTTTTTAAAAAACGCCCAAAATTTTAACATTTTAAAAACATTGGAGGTTTAAAAAAAACCTCCAATGTTAAAAAAATTTTTTCCAAAAAACGGCATTTTTTTAAGATTTTTTATAATTAAAAAAAAAAATTTTTTTGAAAAAACCAATGATTTTTATATAATTAAAAAAAAAAATTCAAAAAGACCAATTATTTTAATGATTTTTATAATTAATTTTTTTTTTTTTTGAAAACACCAAAATTTTAAGATTTTAAAATTTTTTTTAAATCTCTTCTATCTTTTTTTGTCGGTCTTCCTGTGCCTTTATCCATTACAATATAAGCCATTTTTTGATTTTCTAATTTTTCCATTTCATCTTTCGTAGTTAAATTTTCTATATAATTTTCTACCAATTTTGCTCCAACTCTGTTTTTTAATAAAGATTTAACTTTGTAAGTATAAATTACTGGATTTTTTTTTACCATAAAAATATCTCCTTTTTTTAATAAACGAGATGGTTTTACCGGATAATCATCAATTAAAATTTTACCTTTTTTGCAAAATTCTGATGCAATACTTCTGGTCTTAAATAGACGAACTGACCATAAAAATTTATCTATTCTCATAATTTTTTAAATTAAATAATTTTAAAAAGTAATTTTTGTTTTCGGAAGTAATTTTTTAATTTTTTCTTTTTCCGAAAAAGATAATTTATTATTCCATATCTCTAAAATTTTTAAATTTTTTAAATTTTTAATAGAATTTGGAAGAAAAGTAATTTTATTTCCATATAAATATAATTTTTCTAAATTTTTCAATTTTGAAATTTCATTAGGAATTTCTTTTAATTTGTTATGATTCTGACGGTAAAAGTTCTAATTTATTATCTAATAAAAATAAAGTTTCTAAATTCTTTAATTCTCCAATTTCTTTTGGCAGACTTTCAATTTGATTATTCCATAAATTTAAATTTTGTAAATTTTGTAAATTTTCAATCTCTTTAGGAATAAATTTTATTTTATTTTTTCCAAGTTTCAACCATTGCAAATTTTTAAAATATAAAAAAATAATTTGTGAAATATTAACAATTTTTTTATTTTCTAAGTTCAAAACAAAAACCTCATTTTCAAAATCTATCGCATCGACAATTGAAAAATATTGTTTGCTTTCTTTTAACTCTTGATAAGTTAATAACTTATTTTGAGAAAATAAAATGTTTGTAAAAAGAATAAAAATAATCGAGAATTTAAAAAATAAAAAAAATTTTTTTTCAAAAAAGCGTAAAATTTTTATAAATTCCATTCTTTTATATTTAAATTTTTTTCAATATTTTCAATATTTTTTATTTTATAAAAAAAATCTATACCAATTTTTTCTTCTAATTCATCTATAGATAAAGCAAATTTAGAAATCTTTTTTTTAGATTTTTTATTTTTTAATAAAAAAGCAATTCCTTTATATGTTGGTGGCGATACGTCTAATATTACTTTAAAATAATATTTTGGAACAGAAACTTTATTTTCCCCTATTTTTTTAGAAATTTTCTTATTTAGAATTCCTCCGGTAATTACATAAATAGAATCGTTTTCTAATGCAAAATCTCTTATTTTATTTTCTAATTTTTTCCAAATTCCCCTATTAAATTTAGGTTTTTGCGGACTAATATTAGTCATACAAAATGATTCTTGCATGCTTTTTTTCGACCATTGCATATCTTTAGACGGCGCTAAATGTCCACGGTCATATCCGCTTTTTTCATAATCATTTTTTGTCGCCGAAGTAATATTATTTTTTATCTCATAAAAATTATTTTCACGTTTTATAGAACTATTTTTTAATTTATTTTTTGTAATTGAATAAATTACCCAGTTTGCTTGTTCGTGTTTTTCATTGTAAGAAAGATGAAATCCAGAATATTTAATAATTTGGTCATTTTTCCCAGAAAATTTTTTTATTTTAGGATAAAGACTTTCAATGTTTTTTATATCTAAAAATTTATTTTTATCCTTTTTTTGTCCATTAGAGCAAGAAAAAATAAAAATTATTGCAATAATTATAATATTTTTTTCCATTTTTTTTAATAAAAAAGCGGTTAAAAATAACCGCTTAAAAATTTTATTGATTATGTTTTAACATAAAACCAGTTTCTGTAAATTCCCAGAAATCTTTATTATAATAACGAACATTTCCTTCGTCTCCTGTTCCTATATAAGCTCTATTCCCAATTGAAAATGCAACAGCATAACGTCTTGGTTTAGCACTTTTTGGAGGACTTGCTTCTTGTATCCATTCATTTCTCGCAGGATTATATTTCCATAAATCTTTTCTATATTTTCTCTTTTTATCATAACCTGTGGCAATATATCCAAATTTTCCAATTGTAAAACCAACAGCATAACGCCTTGCTCCGCCAGGAAAGTTTGCTTTTTTAGTCCATCTATTTGTCATTTGATTATACTCCCAGAAATCTTTTGCGTAATTATTTTCATCATTACCTGTACCTATGTATCCTTTATTTCCTATTGCAAAACCAATAGCTCCGGTTCTTCCTCTTCCACCAAAATCAGCCTTTTTCGTCCATGTATCTGTGCTTACCTCGTATTCCCAAAAATCACGCAAATAATTTAAATCTTCATCGAAACCAGTACCAACATATCCTTTTTTACCTATTGAAAATCCAACGGCAATTTTTCTTGGCGTTCCTTCGAAATCTGCTATTTTCTCCCAAGTGTTCTTAGCAGGATCATAAACCCAAAAATCTTTTCTATATTCACCATCATAACCAGTTCCTACATACCCCTTATTTCCAATTGAAAAACCTATGGCATCTACTCTTCCAGTTCCGCCGAAATTTGCTTTTTGTGTCCATACCCCATTTTTTGGATTAAATTCCCATAGATCACGCTTATAAATAGAAGTACTGTTATCTCCAAGTCCCACATAACCTTTATCCCCTATAGAAAAACCAACTGCTGATTTTCTTGGATCTCCGGGAAATTTATCTTTTTTCATCCATTGAGGTGTTGTTGCACTCACAAAATTTGAAGTGTCAGAATTTACTTTGGCATCAGTAACACATATTTTATAAAAATAAGTTCCTCCAACTTTTACCTCATTATCTTTATACTCATTTTTACCAATGGCAGTTTTTATTATAGAATTATAAGAACCGTCCTTTTTTGTAGATTTAAAAATTTCATAAGCAACAGGTACATCAGTATTAGAATCCCAAGTTAAATTAATTTGAGTAGAAGAAAACGCAACAGATTTTAAATTAGAAGGTGCTTTTCTCAAAGTCTTTTTGCTTGTATATTTAGAAAAATGTTGTTACTAATTTAAAACTCCCTTTTAAAGAAGTTGAACGCACAATTTCAAAACCAATTTCATTTTTAGAATTATCTTTCCAATTTATTTGAATTTCCTTAGAATTTATAGTTTTTAAACTTAAATTTGTCGGTTCTAACAACATTGTTGTTTCAGTAATTTCATCAGTAAATCCAGAGCTTCCTTCTTTTAAAAGGACTTTTATTCTGTAATAATAATCTTTATTTGGATTTAGATTTCTATCTATTAATACAGTATCATTTGCATTCATTCTTTTTATAGTTCTGAAACCAACAATAGGAGTTGCTGAGCGTTGAATTTCAAAGCCTTTTTCTTTTTTAAAATCGTCTATCCAACTTAGCTTAATATTTTTTGAATCTATAGTTTTAGCCATAAAATTTTTAGGAGGTAACGATAAAGTAGAAGCACTATCTATCTTTGTAAACTCAGAAGAAACTGTTGGAGTTGTTATTCTTAATTTGTAATAATAAGTTGTCTGTGGTTTTACTTCTTTGTCTAGCCAAAATAATGTATCTATAGAATTTGTACTTTCATCTACTTCGAAATTTTCTGTTGTTTTTATAGTTTTTAACAATTTAAATTTTCCCATAGTAATTTTCCCACCTTTTTTCCTTGAAGCTTTTCCTTCGGCACGATGTACTTCATAACTTTTTAAAGTATCAATTTTATCTGCCCAGCGAATATCTATTCGTTTTGCATAATTAGTCGATACATCAAAATTAGATGGCGCAGCAAGTAAAGTCGTAGAATTAGACGGTGTAGAATAATCAGTATTTCCACTTGTTGTATTTGCTCTTACTTTATAAAAATATGTAGTATAAGTTTTAAGATCTTTATCTTCATAACTTTCTATATTTTCACCAACTTTTGCAATTGTGGTATAATTAGTTCCTCTTTTTTTAGAACGTTGAATTTCAAAATCTGTTTCGTTATCGAAATTATCTTTCCAAACAATATTTATCTGAGAAGAAGAAATAACTTTTGCTCTTAAATTCTTAGGTGCGGCACTCAAAGTAGTAACTTCAACAATATTAGAAAAAGCAGTTCTTTTAATTTTACCTTTTTTATTTTTTTGTTTAATAGGACTTTTTATCAAAGCTCTTACTTTATAATAATATGTCATTCCAGCTTTCAATCTTGTTTCATCGTTATAAAAAGAAGAATCTACTCCAACAGAAGCAATTTTTTTAAAACTTGCATTTGGTTTTTTAGAGCGATGAACCTCAAAACCTGTTTCATTATTAAAATCATCTATCCAATTCAAAGATATTTTTTTAGATGACTTTACTTCTGCTGTTAGATTTTTTGGTGGGGTTGCTAATGTAGAAGTTGAAGCTGTGGTGGAATAATCAGATATACCAAATACATTTGAACTTTTTATTCTATAATAATATTTCATATTACTTTTTACTTCCGTATCAACATAAGCAGTATCATTTTCATTTAATTCGGCTATTTTTTTAAAGCCATTCACACCTTTTGTTACAGAACGTTCTAAAATAAATTTTTCTTCACTATCAGAATTATCTTTCCATTTTATATTTATTATATTATGCGAAGATTCACCAGGTTTTTTTATGTTTTCATCAGATAACCAATACACTTGATTATTTTTATCCATAGGAAAAGTTTCCCATTTTCCTCCTACCGAAACTGTTGGGTGATTTCCTTCTGCCCATTGAAATTTTATTTTTTCTCCTTGCTTAGTTGTTAAATTTGCCAAAACATAATTGTCGTTTTTAACAGTAATTACATGATGAAAAATATCAGTGCTTTCATCAGAAGGTTCGGAGAAATCAGAATTAACACTTGGTGTCAATGCTCTTATTCTATAAAAATATTTTGTATTGGATTTTAAATTTTTATCATTAAAAGAAATCACATCTTTATTAGTTGTTTTTATGCTTTTAAAATTTTGATCATTTTGCTTAGAACGTTGTATTTCAAAACCTAATTCATCATCAAAATCATCATCCCAACTTAATACTAATTCATCAAAAGACTTCATTTTTACTTTTAAATTATTAGGTGGTAACATAGCAGTACTTGAACTAATTGCCATAGTAAATTCTGAATTTCCGCGGTCAGATAATGCTCTTATTTTATAATAATAAGTTGTATTTGCTTTTAAAGATTTATCTATGTGCGAAGTTACATTTGGTTGCGTAAGAGCTATTTGTTTAAAGTTTTTATTTGCTTCAAAAGAACGATGCACTTCAAAACCAGTTTCATTACTGTATATATCTGTCCAGCTTAAATTCATTGAATTTGTTGTGCTTGTTCTTGCGATAAAATAAGATGGAGCATTTAAATTCGTATATTCATTTATCATTTCAGTAAATTCAGAACCTCCATCTTCATTAATTGCTTTAACTCTATAAAAATAACGACTATCTGGTTTTAAATTTTTATCAGAAAAAATAGTAATATTTTCTTCTGTTTCAGCGAAAGGTAGCTCTTTTAGATCTGTATCAGAAACAGCGTCATCTTTTAATTCGCTACGCTCGATAACAAATTTTGTTTCATTATTAGAATTATCTTGCCAATTTAAATCTATTTGAGTAGCCGAAATAACTTTTACTCTCAAATTGCTCGGAGCACTTGGAGTATTATATTGAATAGTAAAACTACCACTCATATTTTCTTTTTTTCCAAAAAATACACAATGGTAACTGTAATTTCCAACGCTATTAGTTATAGAAGTATCTATCCAATAAGTTTGGTTATTTTCATCCATAGGGAAAGTTTTCCAAACATTATTATCAGAAACTGTTGGATGATTTCCTTCAACCCATTGAAATTTTATTTTTTCACCTTTTTGAATAGTCAAAGAAGATGGTTCATATTTATTGTTTTTAACTTTGATAATATGATGAAATTCCTGAGTAATATTTTTTTTAATTTCAGTAAAATCAGAATTTAATTTTTGTGTAATTGTTCTAATTTTATAAAAATATTCTGTTTCTGGATTTAGATTTTCATCTATAAAAGTATTTACATTTTCCTTAGTTGTAATTATATGTTTGTAATTTCCATTTAAAGAAGTAGAACGCTGTATTTCAAAACCATTTTCATTAGAATAATCATCAGACCAAGTAATTTTCATCTTATCATAAGAATATGATGCAACATTAATTTTGCTTGGAGCAATTAAAGAGGTAGAAATTTTTATAACTTTTGAAAAATCAGAATTTATTTTTTCGCCAACAACTCTTATTTTATAGAAATAATTTTTATTTGCTTTTAAATTTTTATCAATAAAAGAAGTATTGTTTTTTTTACATTTTGTAATAATTTTAAATTCACCGTTTTTTCTATCACTTCTTGAAATTTCAAAAAACTTTTCATTATCAAAATTATCATCCCAATTCATTGAAATACTCATAGAATTAACAGTTTTTGCTTTAAAATTTTTCGGTGCTTGCATATATGTTGTTACGCTTTTTTTATCAGAAAAATCAGAATTTTTTTCTTCAGAAATTGCCCTAATTTTATAAAAATATTTTGTATTAGCTTTTAGGTTTTTATCTAAAAAAGTATTTTCATCTTTTTCTAATATAGCAATTTTTTTATACCCAAATTTTTCATTTTCAGAACGACGTATTTCAAAACCGTCTTCATTATCAAAATTATCTCTCCAATTAATTACAACCGTATTTGAAGACTGTGCTTCTAGGAAAATATTTTTTGGAGATTTTAATAAAGTAGAAGTATTTACAATTTTTGAAAAATCGGAATTTTTATTTTCTAAAATTCCTCGTACTCTATAAAAATAAACAGAGTTTGGATTTAAATCTTTATCTATGTAAGAAGTAATATTCTTATCTAATTCGGCTATTTTTACGAAATTATTTTGTCCGTCAGCAGAGCGTTGAATTTCAAAAGCTTTTTCATTATCATAAATATCAAGCCAATTTATTTCTATTGATTTAGAAGAAATTGCTTTTACAATCATTTTACGTGGTGCTTCTGGATAAGTTATTGCACTTAAAATATCAGTAAAATCAGAACTTATATTTGCTGTTAAAACTCTCATATTATAATAATACCTCGTATTTGAAGCAAGTTTTTTGTCCGAATAAGTTGTTTCGTTTGCTTTTGTTGTTTTTATTTTTTCAAAACCATTCTGAGAAGTTATTGAACGTTGAATTTCAAAACCTTTCTCATTTTTAAAATTATCTAACCAAAATAATCTTATTTCATTAGAAGAAATTGAATTTATTTTAAAATCCTTAGGTGATTTTAATAAAGTATTTGCCTCAGCAAGTTTAGAAAAATCTGATTTAAATTTGTCAGAAATAGTTTTTATTTTATAAAAATATTTTGTATTTGGATTTAAATTTTTATCAAAATAATTTGTTTCATTTGATTTAGAAACTTCAATAAGTTCAAAATTTTTATTTTTATTATTTGAACGATAAATTTCAAAACCTGTTTCATTATCATAATTATCAGACCATTTTAATTCTATCTCTGAAGAAGAAATTGTATTTGCAATTAATTGCTTAGAATCACTTAGCAAAGTTGTTAAAGCAATTTCTTTAGAATAAGAAGACTCACCGTAAAAATTTGCAGATTTAACACGATAATAATATTTCTTATTTTCCTTCAAATTTTTATCATAAAAAGAATTTTTATTTTCCGAAACAGATGCAATTTTTTCAAAACCACCAAATGCCGAATTAGAACGCTCTATAATAAATGAACTTTCATCGGAAGAATTATCTATCCATTTTAAATGAATTTCTTTGGAAGATTTTGCTTCCGCAAAAAGATAAGATGGTTTATTTGGAGCTCTTGAAATAATAGTAATTTTTCCTGTCATACCTTTGTTCCTATTGTAAATACAATAAAAATCGTAAGTTTGAGGTGTATTTATTACCGAATTATCTAACCAATAAAATTTATTTTCTTTATCCATTTTAAAAGTTTCCCAATCGCCAGTTTTTGACATAGTTGGATGTGAACCGCTTTCCCAAATAAATTTTACACTTTCGCCCTGTTGAATTTCTAAATTTGAAGGAAGATATTCATTATTTTTTACAACTATAATATGGTGTGGAACTTTATCAGAAGAAAAATTAGAAAAATCAGAAAATAAATTTTCATTTGCTGAATATAATCTATATTCATATTCTTGACCTTTTAAAATATTTTTATCTATGTATTCTGTAGAATTTTTTGATAAGTTAGAAATCTTTTTAAAAGAATTTTCATTTTTCTTAGACCTTTCAATTATGAAATTTGTCTCATAAATTGAATTATCTGACCAAGAAATTTTTATAAATTCATCATTTGCAATTGCAAAAACATCTGAGGGAGATTTTGGTTTTACTTTTTCAACAACAATTTTTCCTTTCATTTTTGAATTATAAGCAGAAGAAAAATTATAAACTTTCGAAACAGAAATTAAATTTTTATCAAGAAAATGAGAAATATTTTTTTCGTCCATAGGAAAAGTTTCCCAATTTTTATCATTACAAACAACCGGATTATCACCGTCAAACCATTTAAAAATTACTGGTTCACCTTGTTTTATTCTAAGAACTTCCGGATGAAATTTGCCATCTTTCAAAGAAATAATATGAGGCATTACAAAATTAGAAATATTAGAAACTTCTGATTTTACATTATTATTAACAGAAAAAACCTTGTAAAAAATATTTGTATTATGATTTACATCTTTATCAACAAAATTTGTAATATTTTTATCTACAGAAGCAATTTTTTTAAAATTGTTTTTTTCGTTTACAGAGCGATAAATTTCAAAATTTGTCTCATTGTTACTCGCCGCATCAGGAACAGCAGAAAGTTTTAAAAGAAAAATATCTTCATTACCTTTACTTTTTAAATTCTCATTTGCAATTTCTAAATTTTTCCAATAAAAACCAGTTAAATAAAGATTCCCCATAATGTCAGAAGTGATTTCATTAGCAATGTCAAAACTTTTTCCATTAGAACTTTTTGCCCATAAAACTTTTCCTTTCGGAGAAAATTTTACCATATAAAAATTGTTACTTCCTTTATTTGTCAAAACAAAATCGTCAAAAGAAATTTTATCACTACTAAAGCCACCTGTTAAATAAAGATTTCCGTGAGCGTCTGTTGTGATGCTTGTTCCGTAATCAAAATTACTTCCACCTGAACTTTTTGCCCATAACAATTTTCCATTCTTATTATATTTTACTAAAAAAATATCTTCTTTACCTTGATTTTCAAGTTTTTCATTTTCAAAATAAATATCTTTATTTTCAAATTTTCCCGCAGCAAAAACATTTTCTTCATCATCTACACAAATACTTAAAGAGCTGTCCCAATCTGAACCTCCAGCATTTTTAACCCAAATTAATTTTCCATTTGAATTATATTTTGCAACAAAAACATCATGATTACCTTTGTTTTTCAAAACAATCTTATCAAAAGATATACTCTCGCTGTAGTAATAACCAGTTATATAAAAATTTCCATTTTTATCTGTTGCAATATCCTGAGAATAATCTGAGCCACTTCCACCGACAGATTTAGACCATAATAAATTTCCATTTTTATCATATTTTATGATAAAAATATCTTCTCCACCTTGGTTATAAATTTCTTTTTCTCCGAGATTTAAAGTAACACTTTCAAAAGTTCCTGTGATAAAAACATTTTGATTTTTATCAATAGCCATGCTATAAGCTAATTCATTGGAATTGCCATTAATAGAATTCGCCCAAATTACATTAGAATTTTTATCTAATTTCACCAGAAAAATATCATTTTCGCCGTCATTTGTTAGAATAAAATCATCTAAAATAATATTATCACTTTCGAAGTTTCCTAAAAAATAAGAATTTTCTTCTTTATCTGTACTTATTGCTATACCTTTTTCTGAGGATGTTCCACCGACAATTTTACTCCACAAGACATCTCCTATACTATTATATTTTACAATATAAGCGTCATCTTTTCCTTTATTTTTCAATTTAGATTTCCCAAATTGAATAACATTACTTTTGAAACTTCCTGTAAGATATACGTTTCCATATTTATCTGTAACAAGGCTTTTTCCATAGTCTTGATTTTTACCTCCAGCATTTTTTACCCAGTCCCATTCTGGAACTTTTTGTGCATATAAATTATTAAAAGTATTAATTATAATTAATACACAAAATAAAGCTATCCGATATATCATTTTTAAAAATGTATTTTTTTTCATAAATTTTAATGATATTAATTCATTCATTTTTTCTAATTTTAAATTGCAAAATAAATAAATTTTTTGGTATAATTTTTTATGTAAAATATAAAATTTTTATTTATTTATTTATTATATAAATTATAACATAAAATTTCAAATTTTTTTACAAATTAATGAAAAAATTTTTTTATAAAAAAAAAAACAAAAACCTATTAAAAAAAAAATTTTAAAAATTATGTATTAAAAGAGTTTTTAAGAAACATTTTTTTTCAAATAAAAGATTAAAAATTTTGGTAAATTTGAAAAAAAAATACCCAAAATTTCAACATTATTTGTATGATATATTTGAAATCTATTTTTTTTTTTTAATTATTTTTCAAAAATATTTACAATAAAAAAAAACACCATAAATATAGAGAAAAAATTTCAGCCATTTTTTAATTTTCAAATATCAAAATATTTTGATATTTGAAAATTTATTTTTAATAAATTTAAATCTTAAAAAATTGCCGTTTTTTGGAAAAAAATTTTTTTTATTAATTATTAAAAAAAACGTCATTTTGGAAAAAAAACGTCATTTTGGAAAAAAAATTTTTTTTTATTAATTATTAAAAAAAACGTCATTTTGGAAAAAAATTTTTTTTTATTAATTATTAAAAAAAACGTCATTTTGAAAAAAAATTTTTTTTTATTAAATTATTAAAAAAAACGTCATTTTGAAAAAAATTTTTTTTTATTAATTATTAAAAAAAACGTCATTTTGGAAAAAAAATTTTTTTTATTAATTATTAAAAAAAAACGTCATTTTGGAAAAAAATTTTTTTTTATTAATTATTAAAAAAAAACGTCATTTTAGAAAAAAAAATTTTTTTATTAATTATTAAAAAAAACGTCATTTTGGAAAAAATTTTTTTTTTATTAATTATTAAAAAAAACGTCATTTTGGAAAAAATTTTTTTTTATTAATTATTAAAAAAAACGTCATTTTGGAAAAATTTTTTTTTTATTAATTATTAAAAAAAACGTCATTTTGGAAAAAAATTTTTTTTATTAAAAAAAAATTTTCTTTTAGATTATTTTTTTTAAAATTGTATTTTTAATAAAAAAAATTATGAAAAATTTTAAATATTTATTTGTTTTTATTTTTTTGCTTCCTTTTTTATCTTGTGATAAAGATGATGCTAAGAAAATTCTGGATACGCTTAATGATAATTTATCAAATGAAGAAATTATTGAAGGTTTAAAATCTGCTCTTGTTGTTGGAACTGATACTTCCGTTACGACTGTTTCTGCTGTAAATGGTTATTACAAAGATGAAGCGATAAAAATTTTAATGCCTGAGGAAGCAAATATAATTTTGGATAATAAAGATGATATCAATTCTGTCGCAAGCGCACTTTTTCTTGGCGACAATTTTATAGATGGTTTAATAGAAGATCTCGTTTTAAGAATTAATCGTTCAGCAGAAGATGCCGCAGTAAAAGCAAAACCTATTTTTGTAAAATCTATAACTTCTATGAGTATAGATGATGCGGTAAATATTTTGCACGGCGAAGAGAATGCGGCAACAGCGTATTTGAAAACAAACACTTTTGACAGTCTTACAAATGCTTTTGCACCAGATATTAACGCTTCTTTAGATAAACCTATAGGAGTAAAAGGAATTTCTGCAAATGAAGCTTGGCATACATTAACTACAGAATATAATAAAATTGCAAATAATTTTCTGGCTTCTGCTTTTGGTTTAGAGCCTATACAGGAAACCGAACTCGGAACTTATGTAACTCATAAGGCATTAGATGGTTTATTTATGAAAGTTGAAAAAGAAGAAAAAGACATTAGGACTGATGTAAATTCAAGAGTAAATGATATTTTACAAAAAGTTTTTGGTGAATTAGACAAGGAGTAATTTTGTAAAAAAAATTTTTTCAAAAATGTCAATTTTTTTTATAAAAAAAATATTTTAAAATAAAATTTTTTTATGTACAAATTTTTAATTAGACCAATTTTATTTTGTTTTTCGCCTGAAAATATACACAATTTTGTTTTTTTTATTTTAAAAATAACATCAAAAATTCCTTATATTTCTAATTTTCTAAAATTCTTTTTTCATATAAAAGATAAAAAATTGGAGAAAGAAATTATGGGAATAAAATTCCCAAATCCTGTTGGACTTGCTGCTGGTTTAGATAAAGATGCCGAAGCTTTTGATATTCTTTCTCATTTAGGTTTTGGCTTTATTGAAATAGGAACTCTAACTCCAAAAGCACAAGATGGAAATCAAAAGCCACGTTGTTTTCGTTTAAAAAACGACAAGGCATTAATTAACCGTATGGGTTTTAATAATTTAGGGATAGAAAAAGCAATAAAAAATTTAAAAAATAAAAAATCTAATTTGATTGTCGGAGGAAATATTGGCAAAAATAAAGTTACAAAAAATGAAGATGCAATAAAAGATTATATATTTTCTTTCGAAAAATTATTTGATTTTGTTGATTATTTTGTGATAAATATCAGTTCGCCAAACACTCCAAATTTAAGAAAATTACAATCAAAAGAACCATTAGAAAATTTATTGTCTGAAATACAAAAAAGAAATCTAAAAAAATCAAAACCAAAACCAATTTTATTAAAAATATCGCCAGATTTATCTTTTCCAGAAATAGATGATTAAAGAAAAAATAAATAATTTCGGTAACGGTGGTCTAAGTGGAAAACCATTAAAAGACCGTTCAACAGAAATCATAAAATATATAGCAAAAAAATCTAAAAAAAAATTTGTAATTATTGGAGTGGGTGGAATTATGACAGAAAAAGATGCTATAGAAAAATTAGAAGCAGGTGCCGATTTAATACAAATTTATACTGGTTTTATTTATGAAGGAGTAAATCTTATTAAAAAAATCAATAAAAAAATTTTGTTTTTAGAATAAAAAAATGAAAAAAAATTTAATATTAGTATTGTGTCTTTTTTTATATTTTTTTAATTTATTAAAAGATTTTGAAATAGAAGAAAAAAAAAATTATCATGCAAATGATAAAAATTCTTATTTAGAGGAATTGAATATAAAAATGATTAAAGTAGAAAATGGAACTTTTTTGATGGGAAATGAAACAGGTTTTAAAGATGAAAAACCTATTCATAAGGTAAAAATAAATACTTTTTATATAAGTCAATTCGAAATAACTCAAAAAATTTGGAAAGAAGTAATGGGCTATAATCCTAGTTTTTTTAAAGGTGATTCTTTACCTATAGAAAGTGTAAGTTGGGATGATATACAAAAATTTCTTTTCAAATTAAATGAAAAAAAGAAAAAGAATTTTAGGCTTCCAACAGAAGCAGAATGGCAATTTGCTGCAAGAGGAGGAAATAAAAGTCAAAATTATAAATATCTGGGTACAAGTGATTCCACACAATTATATAGATATGTAAATTTCTGTGATAAAAATTGTAAAAATCTTTGGGCATACAAAGAACAAAATGACGGTTATGAAAATACGGCTCCTGTAGGTTCATTCTTACCAAATGAATTAGGGCTTTATGATATGGTAGGAAATGTTTGGGAATTTGTAGAAGATAAATGGCATAGAAATTACAATGGCGCTCCAACAGATGGAAGTGCTTGGGTGAAAAGTGTTAATTCTTCTCGTGTTTGTTGTGGTGGTAGTTATGATTTTTATGCTGCTTATTCTTATCCTTCAGCTAGATATTTTAGCGAACAGAATAAAAAACATAATGATATAGGTTTTAGAATAGCATCAGATAATTAATATTTTATATGAAATTTTTTTATTATTTAGCATTAAAAATTTACGAAATTATTATTTGTTTTTTTTCCAATTTTAATGAAAAAGCACGCTTTTTTAGAAATGGAAGAAAAAATATTTTTGAAAAAATCAAAAAAAATGTTCCAAAATCAGAAAAAAAAATTTGGTTTCATTGTGCTTCGATGGGAGAATTCGAACAGGCTTTGCCTTTGATAGAAATTATTAAAAAAGAATTTCCAGAGATGAAAATTCTATTAACATTTTTTTCTCCATCTGCTTACGAAATAAGAAAAAATTATAAAAATGCAGATTATATTTTTTATTTACCCTTAGATTTTAAGAAAAATGCAAAAAAATTCATAGAATTAACAAATCCATATTTAGTTTTTTTTATAAAATATGAATTTTGGTTTTATTATTTGAAAATTTTAAAAGAGAAAAATATTCCTGTTTATTTAATTTCAGGAATTTTTAGAGAAGACCAAATTTTTTTTAAAAATTATGGAAAATGGTTTGCGAATATTTTAAGAAATTTTACGCATATTTTTGTGCAAAATAAAATCTCTTTGAAATTATTAGAAAAAATAAAAATAAAAAATGTTACTATCGCCGGAGATACAAGATTTGATAGAGTTGCAGATATTGTAAAAATAAATAAAAATTTTGATTTAATAGAAAAATTTAAGGATAATAAAAAAATTTTAATTGCAGGAAGCACTTGGAAAGAAGACGAAGAAATTTTAATAAAATATATTAATAATACGAAAAAAAAATTAAAATTTATTATCGCTCCACACGAAATTCATAAAGAAAATATTAATAGAATTTTAAAAAAAATTAAAATATCAAAAATTGCTTATTCACAAGCAAATGAAAAAAACATCAAAAATAAAAATGTTCTAATAATTGATAATATTGGAATGTTGTCTTCCATTTATAAATATGGAGAAATTTCTTATGTTGGAGGAGCTTTTGGAAAAGGTTTACATAATATTTTAGAACCGGCAACTTTCGGAATGGCAATTTTTTTTGGAATTAAATATAAAAAATTTCAAGAGGCGATAGATTTAATAAATTTAAAAGCCGCTTTTTCTATAAAAAATTTTGAAAATTTTGAAAAAAAAATAAATGAAATTTTAGAAAATAAAAATCTTTTGGAGGAAAGTTCAAGAATTTCTAAAAATTATATTATAGAAAATTTAGGTGGCACAAAAAAAATTTTAAAAAAAATTGCCATTTAAAAATTATTTTTTTTATTTGAATTGTATAAAAAATTTCAAAATGATAACTTTAGAAACAGTTTTAAAAAAATCGGATAAGGTAGTTTGTAGAAAAATCGACGATGAATATCTTATTGTTCCTATGGAAAATAATGTCGGCGATATGGAAAAAATTTATAATTTGAATTTAGTTGGTGGATTTATTTGGGAGCAAATAAATGGAAAAAGAAAATTAAAAGAAATTATAAATAATATTTACAAAAAATTTGATATTGATGAAGAAACAGCAAAAAATGATGCAATATCTTTTTTAAAAAAGATAAATAAATTGTTAATTTACAATTAAATTAAATTTTTTCAAAAAAATTAAATAATTAAAAAAAATATCGTTTTTTTGAAAAAAAATTTTTATTATAAGAAATAATTTTGAAAAAACAAATAAAAACACATGATGCTTTTTTTAAGAATTTGTTTGCTAAAAGAGAAGAAGCAAAACATTTTCTAGAAAAAACAATTCCTCCAGAATTTCTAAAAAAACTGGATATGGTCTCTCTGAGACTTGATACAACAAATTATGTCAGCAATGAATTAAATAAATTTTTTGCTGATGTTGTTTATGATTGTGATTATTTTACCAATGAAAAAAAGGAAAAAATAAAAATTTCTTTAGTCTTCGAGCACAAAAGCTATGTTGAGAATTTCATTCATTTGCAGCTTTTGAAATATTTAATAAGCATTTGGGATTTGCAAATAAAACAGGCTAAGGACAAAAAATTAAAAATGAAGACTTTTCATTTGCGTCCGGTTATTTTGATTTTTTTTATCATGGTAAAACAAATTGGAAGAAAAAAGATTTTAAAAAATATTTCGAATTTATGGACGAAAATTTAATAAAATATCTTCCACAATTTGATTACGAGTTAATTGATATTTCTTTATATTCAGATGAAAAAATAAAAAAAATATTCTAACGTAAACAATTGCAAACATTTTACTTCTTTTAAAAAATATTTTTTCTGAAAAGAAAATAATTAATTTGTTAAAATATATAATTATGCTTATAATTTTATCGATGAAAGCCAGAAAAAACAATTTTTCGGAACAATCTCATTTATATTTATAATAAAACAGAAATAAGACTTAATGAATTATTAGATATTATGGAAAGTATATAAACAAAATCCAAAAGAATTTTTTTTTAAATAATTTTTTTTTAATTAAAAAAAATATCGTTTTTTTGAAAAAAATTTTTTTTTTAATTCCAAATAAAAAAAAATAAATAATGAATTCTAAGGAAATAAGAAATACATTTTTAAATTTTTTTGATAAAAAAAATCATAAAATAGTGCGATCTGCTCCTATGGTTATAAAAAATGACCCAAGTTTGCTTTTTACAAATGCTGGAATGAACGCTTTTAAGGATATATTTTTATCTAATTCAGAGATAAAAAATAAACGTATTGCAAATTCGCAAAAATGTTTACGTGTTTCTGGAAAGCATAATGATTTAGAAGAAGTTGGACATGACACTTATCATCACACCATGTTTGAAATGCTTGGCAATTGGTCTTTTGGAGATTATTTTAAAGAAAGTGCCATTGATTTTGCTTGGGAATTATTGGTTGATATTTTTAAAATTCCAGAAGAAAAATTATATGCGACTATTTTTGAAGGAGATGAAAAAGATAACTTAGAAGAAGACAAAGAATCTCAGAAAATTTGGGAAAAATATCTTCCAAAAAATAGAATTTTAAAATGCTCTAAAAAAGATAATTTTTGGGAAATGGGAGCAAATGGTCCTTGTGGTTCTTGTTCGGAAATTCACATTGACATGAGAACTGAAGAAGAAAGAAAAAAAATAGACGGAAAAGATCTTGTAAATAAAGACCACCCAGAAGTTATAGAAATTTGGAATCTTGTTTTTATAGAGTTCAATAGAAAATCTGACGGTAAACTTGTAAATCTCGATAAAAAACATATAGATACAGGTATGGGTTTTGAGCGTCTTTGTAGGATAATTCAGAATAAAAAATCAAATTATGACACAGACGTTTTTTCGCCAATTTTAAATCAAATATCTATTTTTTCTGGAATTAAATACGGTGAAAATGAAAAAACAGATATTGCAATGCGAGTAATCGCAGACCATTTACGTACTATTTCTTTTTCAATTGCAGACGGACAATTGCCTTCAAATAATAAGGCTGGATATGTAATTCGTCGAATTTTACGTCGTGCAATTCGTTACGCTTATACTTTTTTAAATCAAAAATCGGCTTTTATTTTTAAGTTGGTTCCTGTTTTAATAGAAACTCTCGGAGAAGTTTATCAAGAATTAGAAGAGCATAAAATATTGATAACAAGAGTTATAGAAGAAGAAGAAAATTCATTTTTTATGACTTTGGAAAACGGGATTAAATTACTTGATGAAATAGTAGAAAAAACAAAAAAAGAAAATAAAAATATTTTATCTGGTAAATCTGCTTTTAAATTGTATGACACTTTTGGTTTTCCTTTAGATTTAACAAAATTGATTTTAAAAGAAAAAAATTTTTCTATTGATTTAGAAGAATTTAAAAAAGAAATGCAAAAGCAAAAAGACCGTTCTAAAAATGCAATAAATGTTGAAAATGAAGAATGGATTATTTTAAAAAATAATGAAAATTCAGTATTAGTTAAAGGAGTTTTAGAGTGTGAAACGGAAATAATTAAATACAGAAAAGTAAGAAAAAATAAAAAATCTTTCTTTCAAATTGTTTTAACAAAAACACCTTTTTATGCAGAAGAAGGTGGGCAAGTTGGTGATAGAGGAATTTTAATTTCAAATAAAAATGTCATTAAAATTTTTGATACGCAAAAAGAAAATAATTTAATAATTCATTATTGCGAAAAAATCCCACACGATATTGACGTTGTTTGCATAGCAAAAGTTGATATAAAAAATCATATTGAAATTTGCAATAATCATTCAGCGACGCATTTATTACAATCTTCTCTTCGTGAAATTCTCGGAAAACACATAGAACAAAGAGGTTCTTTTGTAAATAGTAAAAATTTGCGTTTTGATTTTTCTCATTTCCAAAAATTAAGTAATAATGAAATTTTTCAAGTTGAAAAATTAGTAAATGAAAAAATTAGAAAAGATATTGCTTGTGAAATTTTTGAAAATATAGATATTTTAGAAGCAAAAAAAATGGGAGCGACAGCTTTATTTGGCGAAAAATATGAAGATAAGGTTAGAGTTGTTACTTTTGATTTTGATAATAATTTTTCTGTTGAACTTTGTGGAGGTTCGCATGTGAACACAACCGGACAAATTGGTTTATTTAAAATAATTTCAGAAAGTTCGGTATCCTCTGGAATTAGACGAATAGAAGCAATTACTTCTCAGAAAGCACAAAATTTTGTCGATGATAAATTAAAAACCCTTAAAGATATTCAAAATTTATTTAAAAATCCTGTGGGACTTTTAAAAAAAGTTGAAAATGTAATTTTCGAAAATATTGATTTAAAAAAACAAATTAGAAATTTTGAGAAAGAAAAATCCAAATTTTTAATAAAAGATTTAATTAAAAATTCTATTTTAATTAATGGTATTAATTTTATTGGAAAAAAAATAAAAGCTAATAATGCAAATATTCTCAAAGATTTATCTTTTCAATTGAAAAATGAGAAAGAAAATATTTTTGTTGTTTTAGCGGCAGAAGTTAATGGAAAAGCAAATTTAAGTTTGATAATTTCAGAAAATTTAGTTACAGAGAGAAAATTAAATGCAGGAAAAATTATCAGAGAAATTGCAAAAGAAATTAAAGGCGGCGGCGGCGGTAAAGAATTTTTTGCTACTGCGGGAGGAAAAAATATTAATGGAATAAATAATTCCATAGAAAAAGCAAAAAAAATTTTAGAAAATATTTAATAAAATTTAAAAATTTTATTTTGAAAAGAGAAATAAATTTATTGAAAAATATCGATTGGTTAACAATCTTAATTTATTTTATTTTAATGATGCTTGGTTGGGTAAATATTTATGCCGCTGTTTATGATAATGAGCATCAAAATATATTTGATTTTTCCCAAAGATATGGAAAACAATTAATTTGGATATTTGCATCTATATTCTTGTGTGTTATTATTTTGATAATTGATAATAAATTTTATTTTGCTTTTTCATATCTAATTTACTTATTTACTATAATCCTATTAATTTCTGTACTTTTTTTTGGGAAAGAAGTAAACGGTGCAAAATCTTGGTTTGAAATTGGAAGTATAAAATTTCAACCAGCAGAATTTACGAAACTTGCAACAAATCTTGCAATTGCAAGATTTTTAAGCTCTAAAAATTTTAATTTTAATACAAAAAAGAATATTTTTATTATTGCAGGAATTTTAATTATACCTGCAATTTTAATTTTATTTCAAAATGAATATTTCACATGAAAATATTTTATTAATTGTAAGTATTTTATTATCATTGATTTTTTTATTTATTTCTTTTCGTTTAAAAATTTCAAATGTTTTTATAGTTATTATTTTCTTTTTTTCTTCTTTAAGTTTTTCATATTCAGTTGATTTTGTTTTCAAAGAAGTTTTAAGTGAACATCATAGAAACAGAATAAATGATGTTCTTGGAATAAAATCTGACCCACAAGGCGCTGGTTACAATGTAAAACAATCTAAAATAGCTATAGGATCAGGTGGTTGTAATGGAAAAGGATATTTACAAGGCACACAAACAAAATATAATTTTGTTCCAGAACAAGATACAGATTTTATTTTTTGCACTGTCGGAGAAGAATGGGGTTTTATTGGAACCTCTATTGTTATGAGTTTGTTTTTTATTTTTATTTTACGGCTAATACTTCTTGCAGAAAGACAACATAATAAATTTAATAGAACTTTTGGTTATGGAATAATTTTTA
>NBLL01000049.1 GCA_002084355.1 Bacteroidetes bacterium 4572_128
ACCAATATCACGAATCAGAATCTTTTGATGTTTTGAAAATAAATGATTTAAAAAAAATTTTTAAAATTCTAAAGGCTGTAAAACATAAATATTGTAAATAAAAAGATTTTTTTTCAAATTCGGCAAAATTTTTAACATTTTTAAATTTCAAATTCGGCAAAATTTTTTTTTCAAATTCGGCAAAATTTTTAACATTTTTAAATTTCAAATTTTTTTTTCAAATTCGGCAAAATTTTTAACATTTTTAAATTTCAAATTCGGCAAAATTTTTAACATTTTTAAATTTCAAATTAAAAAAAGATTTTTTTTCAAATTCGGCAAAATTTTAATGTTTTTAAATTTCAAATTAAAAAAAATTTTTTTTCAAATTCGTCCAAAATTTTAATGTTTTTTAAATTAAAATTAAAAAAAAAATTTTTCAAAATTCGTCCAAAATTTTAATATTTTTTATTTTGAAATTAAAAAAAAATTTTTTTTCAAATTCGGCAAAATTTTTAACATTTTTAAATTTCAAATTAAAAAAATTTTTTTTTCAAATTCGGCAAAATTTTTAACATTTTTAAATTTTTTTGAAAATATAATTAAAAAAAAAATTAAACGTTAAAAGTTAAACGTTTTAAAATTATGGAAAAAAAATTATATATTTTTTCAGATATTTCATATGAAATATTAAAGAAAAAAATTCTTAATATTGTTCAAGTTAGAAACGAAAATATTTTTCATGATTGGTTTAACTTTGATTATTTTTTCAAAATTCATCCAAAAATTTTAACATTTTTAATTTCGAAATTAAAAATATGTTTTTTTTGATGAAATGCCATTTTTTAATGATGAAATGCCATTTTTTGAAAAAAAATTTTTTTTATCCAAAAATGCCATTTTTTTTTACAAATTGCCAAAAATATCGGGTTTTGAAGATTTTTTATTTAAAAAAATAATGGATTTTTTTTTAAAATATTCAAAAAAAAATGTTGTGTTTTTTTGATTTGATTTTTTTATAATTTATAAAATTGTTTTTTTGATAAAATGACGTTTTTTAATGACAAATGTTTTTTGCAAAAAATAATATTTTTATAAAAAAACAATATTTTTATAAAAATCCAGCATTTTTATAAAAAAATCTCGGTGTTTTAATAAAAAATTATTATTGATTTTTATAAAAAAAAAAAATAAAATGTTCTATTTTTTTTATTAATAATTTTATAAAATGATTTCAAAAAAAATAGAATTTTTTTTTTGAAAAAAAATATTTTAAAATTTTTTATTTTGAAAAAATTTTTTCAAAAAATCGGTAATTTTTTTATAATTCAAATTTTTTTTTCAAATTTTTGTGGTGTTTTCATGCAATATTATTCATTATAAAAGGCTTGAAAACACCGTAAGCGCAAAGCAAATTTGAAACTATTTACTTAGACAATTTTGCAAGCGAAAATTATCTTGTTAAAGTTACTACTGACGAAAAAGTTTATACTAATAAGATTTTTATAAAAAAATAAAATATAAATTTTAAAAATAAAAAAGTTGTGAAAATTATTTTACAACTTTTTTCTTTTGAAAAACTCCAATGTTTAAAACCTCGAAAAACAACATAATTAAAAAAAAAAATTATAAGAAATTCATCAATTTTGAAAAAAAAATTTTTTTTTTATAAAATATTTTTTAATTTTAAATTTTAATTTAATTTTTATTATGAAAGAAAAAGATAAAAATGCAACTGAATTGAAAGATGTATTTATAATACATTTTATTTTTGACACTTTATTTCTTGTCAATTATTTCTTTCTAAGAAGTTCTGAAACTATTGTTGATGAAATAATTTTAATTATTTTTATAATATTGTCTGTTTTGCTTTTGGTGTTTATGATTAGACTTAATTTTTACAAAATATTTCCGAAGGAAATTTTGATAAAAAATATAAAAAAAATAACGATATATTAATTAATGAGCTTATTTCCTACACAGAAAGAATAAAAAAATTAATTTTTAATGCTACAGATTTTGTTAAAAATATAGAAAATAGAAACTTAGAAACTAATTATAAAGGAATAAAAAAAGGGGAAAAAAATATACTCGCAGAGAATCTTTTAAGTATGAGAAACCATATGAAACGAATTGAAAAAGAAGAAAATGAAAGAAATTGGACAACAACTGGTTTAGCAAAATTTGCAGATATTTTAAGAGAAAATAATGATAATGAGAAAAAATTACATTATCAAGTATAGAAAAAAATATGCAAATAAAAAAATTTATATGGGTGAAGGTTTGGTCGGACAATCTTTCGCCGAGAAAAGTATTTTACATCTTACGAAAGTTCCAGAAAATTATGTAAATGTTACCTCTGGACTTGGAAAATCTAATCCAAAAAGTATTTTAATTATTCCATTAATAGTAAATGAAGAAGTCTATGGAGTAATGGAACTTGCTTCTTTTGGAAAATATCAAGAATATCAAATTAATTTTATTGATAAAGCTGGACAAAATATTGCATCATCTCTTGCAAATGTTAAAAGTATAGTTAAAACGCAAGCATTATTAGACGAGTTAAAATTACAAGCACAAGAAATGCGATCCAAAGAAGAAGAAATGTTGCAAAATATGGAAGAATTAAAAGCAACACAAGAAGAAGGTTTTAGAAAAGAACAAGAATCAGAAGAACTACGAATCAAATTAGAAAAACGAAACAAAACTTTTAAAAGAAATGAAAATGTTTTAAGAAGGGCATTTGAAGTGCAAAGAAAAAAAGAAAAAGCTTTACAAGATGAAATAAAAAAAATGGAAGAATCAGAAATAGAGATAAATAAAAAAATAAAAAAACTTGAAAATTATAAAAATGAAAAAGAAAATCAAGAAAACGAATTGCAGTTTATATTAGATAATCTTAATATTGGGGTAATTTGGAAAGATAAAAATTTAAATTATCTTGGTGCGAATAAATATTTTTTAGATAAAACACCATATAATTCTATGAAAGAAATTATTGGTAAAAAAGATTTAGAACTTTTTCCAAAAGAAATTGCTGAAAAATATATGGAAAATGACAAATTAAGAATCGCAACAAATACTCCACTTCTTGATTTTACAGAAACCATAGTAACAAAAAATAATAAAATTATGAGAACAAAAAAAAGTCATATTCCATTGCGAGATGAAAAAAATGAAGTAAAAGGAATTTTAACAATTTTTAAAAAACTTACCAAAAAACGATAAAAATTAGTAATAAATAAAAAATTTGCAAAAAAAATTATGAACGAAATTCGTTCATAATTTTTAGTACCCAGGGTCGGGCTCGAACCGACATGAACAGAGTTCACTGGTGTTTGAGACCAGCGCGTCTACCAATTCCGCCACCGGGGCATCTCTTTTTTAAAGAAACTTTTACAAAAGTAAACAAATTTTATTAAAAACAAATTTTTTTTTAATTTTTTTTTAAAAAAATTATATCTTATAAAAATATCATTTTGTATTTATAATAACAAAACAATAAATTAAATATTTTTCATAAAAAAAAATAAAATTTATTTTAAAATAAAAAATATTTTTTTCTTAAAAAAAACATTTTTTAATTTCAAAATAAAAAACATTAAATTTTTGGACGTTTTTTGAAAAAAATTTTTTATTTTGATTTAAAAAGCATTAAAATTTTGGCGTTTTTTGAAAAAAATTTTTTTTTAATTGAAATTAAAAAATGTTAAAATTTTGTTGTTTTTTTGAAAAAATTTTTTTTTTAATTGAAATTTAAAAATATTAAAATTTTGTTGTTTTTTTGAAAAAAATTTTTTTTTAATTGAAATTTAAAAATATTAAAATTTTGGACGAATTTGAAAAAATTTTTTTTTAATTTAAAAATGTTGAAATTTTGGACGAATTTTGAAAAAATTTTTTTTAATTCTGAAATTTAAAATTATTAAAATTTTGGACGAATTTAAAAAAAATTTTTTTTTATTTTGATTTAAAAAATTATTAAAATTTGGGGCGAATTTTGAAAAAATTTTTTTTTAATTGAAATTAAAAATTATTAAAATTTTGACGATTTTTGAAAAAAAATTTCAAAAATCGTATTTTTTTGAAAAAAATTTATTTAAATAATAACAATTTTTTTAACCAAATTTTTATTTTTTGTTTTTATATTTAAAAAATAAATTCCCTGTTTAATATCTTTTTTATGAAAAGATATTTCATGTTTTCCTTTTGATAAATTTTTATTAAAAATATTTTTCACTTTTTTCCCTAAATTATTTTGCAAATTTATTTCTACAGGACTTTTTTCATTTAAATAAAATTCTATGTTTGTTTTCTCGGAAAATGGATTTGGATAAATATTTAAATTTTCCAAATTATTTTTATTTTCTTCTGAAAATACAGGGGGCAAAATTTTCAAATAAATTGGAATAATAAACTCTTGGTTAAAATTATTTAATAAAATAATTTTTGCAAAATATTCTCCAATTTCTAAATTTTCTGTGTTAAAACTTAAAATTACATTGTCTTTTTCTTGAAAATAAAGTTCTCCCATAGTTTCATTTAAAGAAATCCATTCAGGCATTTCTTGTAAATTAGAATTTATTAAAATAATTTCATCTTGTAAAATATGCGGTTCTTCTCCGTAAATATCTCCTCTCAATTCATATTCTAAAACAATATAATTACTAATTGTTTCATTAATTTCTACATTAATCGCAGAAATTGCAGTTTCTCCATTTTTTAGAACTCCATATCCGTCTTCTGTTTCTCCGTGCCAATTTATTGTTATATTATTTCCAGTTATGCTGTCATGAATTAAATTTCCTCCAGAACCGCCGACAAAATTAGTCATATTATTTACTGTAACTTCTTCCGGAAATGAAATAAAAATATCTTTTATCCATTCTGAATCTTCGGAATTATTAAAAACATCAAAAGCCCAGGTTGTATTTTCGCCTTCATCATTAAAATATTCTGCCGAACAATTCAAATAAGAGCCAGTTATATTTTTTGAAATATTAATTTCTTCTTCTGTTTCGAATAAATTTATAGAATATTTAATAAGTCCACCGCCTAAATTTGATAAGCTTAAAGTGTCATTAAAAATTTCATTTGTTCTCATTTCTACATTTATGGTATCCTGAGAAATTACAAATACTGGATTTGCGTTTTCTACAGTTGGCATAACAATATAATCTACCCAAGCAGCATCTTCTCCGGAACTCACAGAATGGTCTTTATAATAAATCCATTGAAAATTATGATAACCCTGAGAAACAGGAAATGTAAATTTTTCCCAATCTTGCTCACCGTCCCATCTTGCCATTTCGTTTTCATCTATCATAAAAAGCATATAATCATAATTATTTTGTGCTGCTTCTTCGCAAGAAACTTTTCTATAAAAACTTATTTCACCATCTGTTAAAACGTTGAAATTTATATAAAAATAAGACCTTTCATTATCATTAATATCTCCGGATTTTGCGGAATAATTTCCTTGAAAAACACTATCTTCATCAATTGTCCAATTAGCATCACCATTTAAATTCCAAGAGAAATTATCAAAATTATTTGTTTCGAAATCTTCTATAAATGGTCCAATTATCAAAAATATGCTATCCGATTTTGTATAATTACTCTCATTAGAATAAAAATTTATTTCAAGTTTTGCAACATGCCTAATAGGTATATTTTCCAAAGCACTTATATTAAAAGTAATCATTTTGTTTGAATTCACATTGATTATATCAATATTGTTTGTAGCATTATTAATTGTCAAAAAAGAGTCTTCTGTGGTTAAAAAAACATCTATATTTTCAGCAAAATAATGACCTATATTTTTGATATTCAATTTAATATCACAAGTTTCTTCTGGGTCAATAGATTGATTATCTTCATCGTCAATTATAGTTTCTATGATTTCTAAATTTGGAGCTAAAACTTTTAAATTTAAAAATATTTCATAATCTCCTATGCTTGAATTTATTTCAGAATTTATTGTAAATTGAAAATTATCATTTTGAATATCTGTTAAAAACATAATTGCTTCTTCTATAATTATTTCTTCATTTGTTTGTATATTTCCAACTTCAACAAAATCGTTCAAAAAATTAATATAATCACTTTCACAACTTAAATTAACAATTACATTTTCTGCTGTTTCATTTGTTAAATTTTTTATTTTCATATCAAATTTTACAATATCATTGTTCAGAACAAATTCTGCATTTTCATTAGTTTCCGAAATTTTATATTCAATTAAAATTCCTGTTGTAGTAAGTTGCAATACTTTTGTAGAAGAAATATTATTTGCATCTTTCACTTTAAAAGTTATATCAGCAAATTCTTCTTCTGTAGGAATTCCAGAAAATATACCGTCTTCAGAAACATTCATATTTTTTGGAGTATAAAAACTTGGAGTGAATTTTATATTTTTATTACTTAAATTTCCAGAGTTTTCAAAATTAGTAAATTGATAATCTTCTCCGTTTCCATCAGAAATTCCAGATTTATAATAATTTGCGTTTGGCATATCACCAAATAGGAATTCTATTTCACCGTTTTCATATAAATTAATTTTAAAATTAACATTTTCTCCATCGAGTTTTGCTTTCCATAAAAAAGAAGCATAATTTTCATAATTCTCATAAAAAATTCCGTCATTTATTTCGAAAGTTAAATTTCTCATAAAAGCAGCAACTTCTTGGAAGTTTGCAAAAACAAGGTTTTCATTAATTGCATAAGGATATTGATAATCTTGCAATTCAAACATCAAATAACCGTTTTTTGATATATAAACTTTATCATAATTTTCATTATAAAATTGAAAATCAAAATCTAATTCTTGAATTATCAGTTCACTATTATTGCTATTTGACAATAAAATTCCATTTGTATTTTCTTGAAAAATATTTTCGCTTTGACTTTGCATATAATTTTTATCTATGCTCCAATTATATGGTTCACTTCCTCCCAAAGCTTCCAATTGATAAGAATAATTTTGGTTCAAAGTTAAGCTGGGAATATAATCATTTACAATTTCAATTTCATTTACTTCATTATTCGTATAATCAATTATAGAAAAGTTCAAAATTTCACCTGTACTTTCATTATTTTCATCATTTTCTTGCACTTGTAAAAAAAATCTTGCTTCTTCATTTGGCTCTAAATAATTTAACATTTCTGTAATATCTAAGCCAATTTCAATAAGTTTATTTTCTTCTAATTCTGTTCCTCCTTGCATAAATTGGTCTCCACCATTATAGTTGAAAATTGGAAATTCCATAATATGATTTGGAACATTATCATTTAAATTATTAGAAACTCCAGCTGTAACTTTTATTTTTCCCCTTGAGTTATGTTTCATTTCTAAGTTTACAGTTAATAAAGCGCTTGTAGATTTTGGCTTTACAATATAAACATTGTTATTCCATATTCCTCCGTCTTCTTCTTTGTCTGCAAGCAGCTTGTACATAAAATAAGAATATCCTCCATCTGCCCACCATGTTCCCCAGCTGTTTGCCATTCTCAAAGCTCCGATTTCCCAATCTTTCATATTTATTTCACCGTCATTATTTATGTCTATATTATTTGTATATTGACCGTCTCCGTTGTAATCATATTTTATGCTATCATTATAACCAACTATAGTCATTGCATGATTTGCAGGATACCCAAAATATGTAATTGCATGTTCATCAATTTCAGGCAAATAAGTTGTAGAATTATGCTTCGCATAAAAACAAGCAATTCCTCCGATTTCAGAATTTTCGCCGTGATGTGAGAGCCAATGTTTTAAATTTGTTAAACCTTCTTGCGTAGAAACAGGAATATGATAAGTTTTATCTATCCTATTATTCATTGCACGGTGATATTTTTCATAGCCATTCATCCATTTATTAGGACCTCCGTCATTTAAATTTTCTCCAAAATCTGTAAGTTTTGGAATGCCGCATTTTTTTATAATTTCCCAAGTGTCGAAAAAACTTACTCCGGAATTCCAACCATTATTACTATTTAAAAAATTCCAAGTAAAATGAGTTGGATATTGATTATCAAAAATTTGCGAAGATAAATTTCTTATACGGTTAATTTCGTAAGTAAACACATAAGAATCTCCAGCAGATTGACCACATTCTAAAGCAACTTGACTAAAAATCGGTCGGAAACAAGAAAATTCACTATTATCTACAAATGTAGGCAATTCTAAATCTAAAAATTCATTAGAAATTTTAAATTCTTTTGTTTTATTAGATTTCTTCAAAACTTTTTTAAAAAAATTTGGACTTAATTCTTCTAATATTATTTCCTGAGATTGTAAATGGAAATTGAAAATTAAAATTGTGAATAAAAAGAGAATAAATTTTGTTTTCATAATAAATAAATTAATAATTGAAAATTAACAATTTATAAAAAAAAATTAAAAAGCATTAAAATTTTAAGCATTTTTCAAAAAAAAATTTTTTAATAAAAACATTAAAATTTTGGACGATTTTTGAAAAAATTTTTTTTTAATTGAAATTTAAAAAATATTAAAATTTTGGACGATTTTTGAAAAAAAATTTTTTTCATTTCAAATTTTAAAAATGTTAAAATTTTGGACGATTTTTGAAAAAATTTTTTTTTAATTGAAATTTAAAAATATTAAAATTTTGGACGATTTTTGAAAAAAAATTTTTTTTAATTGAAATTTTTAAAAAATATTAAAATTTTGGACGATTTTTGAAAAAATTTTTTTTTAATTGAAATTTAAAAATATTAAAATTTTGGACGATTTTTGAAAAAAAATTTTTTTTAATTGAAATTTTTAAAATTTTGGACGAATTTGAAGAAAAATTTTTTTTAATTGAAATTTAAAAATATTAAAATTTTGGATGAATTTGAAAAAAAATTTTTTTTAATTGAAATTTAAAAATATTAAAATTTTGGACGAATTTGAAGAAAAATTTTTTTTTAATTGAAATTTAAAAATGTTAAAATTTTGGACGATTTTTGAAAAATTTTTTTTATAATTTGAAATTAAAAAATGTTATAATTTTGGACGATTTTTGAAAATTTTTTTTTATAATTTGAAATTAAAAAATGTTAAAATTTTGGACGATTTTTGAAAATTTTTTTTTATAATTTGAAATTAAAAAAGATTAAAATTTTGGACGAATTTGAAGAAAAATTTTTTTTAATTGAAATTTAAAAACATTAAAATTTTGGACGAATTATGAAAAAAATTTTTTTTAATTGAAATTAAAAAATATTAAAATTTTGGACGAATTTGAAGAAAAATTTTTTTTTAATTTTCAAATAAAAAATATTAAAATTTTGGACGAATTTGAAGAAAAATTTTTTTTTAATTTCAAAATTTCAAAATATTAAAATTTTGGACGAATTTGAAGAAAATTTTTTTTTAATTTTAACAAAATTCGGCAAATAAATCAAAATCTTCTGCATCTATAATTTTCACTTTATAAAAATTACCAATTTTAATTTTTTTATTAATATCTTTTTTTACCATAACTTCATTATCTACTTCTGGACTGTCAAATTCTGTTCTTCCGATAAAAAATTTTTTTTCTTCTTTTTCAACTATAATTTTAAAATATTTTCCAATTTTTTCTTGATTTAATTCAAAAGAAATTTTTTGTTGGATTTCCATAATTTCACCGATCCTTTTTTCTTTTATTTCTTCCGGAATATTATCAATAAAATTTTTTTCTGAAAAAGTATTTTCTTCTTCCGAATAGGAAAAAACTCCAAGTCTATCAAAGCGAATTTTTTTAATAAAATTTTTCAATTCTTCAAAATCTTCTTCGCTTTCATTTGGAAAACCAACAATTAAAGTTGTTCTTAGAGCAATTTCTGGATTTTGTTTTTTGAAAAAATAAAGCAAATCATATAAATCATTTTTTGAATGTCCTCTTTTCATATTTTTCAAAATATCATCGCTGATATGTTGAACAGGAATATCTAAATAATTGCAAATATTAGGTGTTTTTTTTATAACTTCCAGAACATTTTTTGGAAATTTAAAAGGATAAAGATAATGTAAACGTATCCATTCTATGCCTTTTACGTCACTTAATTTTTCTATTAATTCTGCAAGTTTCGGTTTTTTATACAAATCTAAACCATAATAAGATAAATCCTGAGCAATTAAAATCAATTCTTTTACTCCTTTTTTGCTCAAATAATTTGCTTCTTTTACAATATTTTCAATGCTTTTTGAGATATGTTTTCCACGAATTAAAGGAATTACACAAAAAGAGCATTTGCGATTACAACCTTCGGAAATTTTTAAATAAGCAAAATGAGATGGAGTTGTAATTATCCTTTTATAAAGAATCTCTTGTTTATAAATTTCATTTAAATATTCTAAAAGTTCTTTAAAATTTTTTACACCAAAAAAAGCATCTACTTCTGGCATTTCCTTTTTTAATTCTTCCTTATAACGTTCTGATAAACAGCCAAATACCACAAGGTTTTTTATCTCTTTATTTGCTTTTTTTTCTATATTTTCTAAAATTACATTTATGGACTCTTCTTTTGCATCAGCAATAAAACCGCATGTATTTATAATAACGGTATCGAAATTCTTATCATAAGAATTATGAAACAAAGAAAATTTTTCCTTTTCAAATTGACGCATCAAAACTTCTGTATCAACCCAATTTTTTGAACAGCCTAAAGTAATATAGTTAATTTTGTATTTTTTCATAAAAAAAATTTTTCAAAAAAACGTCATTTTTTTTAAAAAATTTTTTTATAAAAAAAAATGTAATTTTACAAAAAAATTAAAATTAAAATGAAAAATTTATTTAAGATACTGTTTTTATTTCTCATTTTTATTTCTTGTGGAGAAGATAAAAAAATTGAAAAATCAGAAAATAAAGAAGTTTCTCACAGATTAAAAGTTACAACAGAAAAAATTTTATTTCAAAAATTTGAGCATTTTTTTGAAATAAATGGTTCAGTAGAAGCGGAAAAATCAGCTTTTGTTAGTCCAGAGACTAATGGACAAATTAAAAAAATTTATGTAAAAGAAGGTGATAGAGTAAGAAAAGGAGATTTGCTTGTTGAATTAAATACAAAGATTTTAGAGAATAGTTTGGAAGAAGTTAAAACAGCTTTAGAGCTTTCAAAAATTATGTTTAAAAAACAAGATGAACTTTGGAAACAAAAAATAGGTTCAGAGATTCAATATTTACAAGCGAAAAATCAGAAAGAAAGTATAGAAAGAAAATTAGAAACCTTAGAATCTCAGCTGGATATGGGAAAAGTAAAAGCTCCAATTAGTGGAATTATAGATGATATTTTTTTGAAAAAAGGAGAAATGGCATCTGCTGGTATGCAATTAATTCAACTAATTAATTTAAAATCTGTTTATGTAAATGCTGATGTTTCGGAATCTTATTTGTCAAAAATAAAAAAAGGCGATTTAGTTAATTTGAATTTTCCATCTTATCCAGATTTTAGCAAAAATGCAAAAATTTATAGAATTGGAAATTTTATTAATCCGAGTAACAGAACTTTTAAGATAGAAATTAAGTTAGAAAATAGAGATGAAAAACTAAAACCTAATCTTCTTGCTATGTTAAAAATTAAAGATTTTTCTGAGGAAAAAGCTATTTTGATAGAATCAGAAATTATTAAAAAAGATGCAAAAGGAGAATATTTGTATGTTAAAACAAAAAATAATAACAAATATTTTGCAAAAAAAACTTATATAGAAACAGGAGTTTCGGACAATGAAAAAACTATGATAACAAAAGGTTTACAAGTAAATCAAGAAGTTATTATTGATGGTTATAATATTGTAAAAGACGGAATGGAGATTTATTTTTAATTTGGCATTTTTTTTGATATTTTTAACAAAAACAAAATAAAAATCTTATCAAAATGAAAAAATATTTTTTTACAATAATTATATTATTTTTTAATAATGCCTTAATTTTTTCTCAATCTATTGGTATGCAAGTTATTGCGAATTCTGGTGGACATTTTCAAAACGGTGGTTATTCTTTAAGTTGGACAATGGGAGAATTAGTAACAGAAACATTAGATAATTCTTATATTTTAACTCAGGGTTTTCAACAGTCTTTTTTTACGGTTGTTGAAATTGAAAATATTGAAAAAGATAAAAATTTCAATGTCAAATTATATCCAAATCCTACATCAAAATTTCTTAATATTTCTTTTTCGGAAGATAAAAAAGAAAATGAATTTTTTGTAGAGCTAATAGATTTGCAAGGACGCATTTTAAAAAGTTTTAATATTTTAGAGAATTTCCAAAAAATAAATTTAGAAGATTATCCCGAAGGAATGTATTTTTTAAGAATTTATAATTCTAAAAATTACACAAATGAATTTTTAAAAACATATAAAATTCAAAAGTTATTTTAATTTTAACAAAAAAATATGAAAAAAATTTTTTATTTAAGCCTGTTATTTTTTTTAATTTTTAAATTTTCTTATTCTCAGGTTCCAAAAGCTTTTAAATATCAAGCTGTAGCAAGAGATGCTAATAATTATGTTATTGATAATCAAGTTATTTCTTTGGAAATTGCTATAATTTCTAATACTCCTGATGGTGATATCGTTTATAAAGAACGTCATCAAGTAACAACAAATAATATAGGGATTTTTTCTATAAATATTGGGCAAGGTAATGCTATAACAGGAAATTTTATTTATATAAATTGGTCGCTTGGAACTTATTTTTTGAATGTAAAAATGGACGCACAAGGCGGACCAAATTATTTAGACATGGGAAGTTCTCAGCTTTTGTCTGTTCCTTTTGCTTTGTACGCGGATAAGTTTAATGGTAGTATTGATGACGATGACGCAGACCCAAATAACGAAATACAGACCATAACAAAAAATGAAGATAATTTAGTTGAGTTGTCTAATGGTGGTGGAAGTTTTACAGATGAAGTAAATGATAGTGATTCTCTCCCAGATAATGAGTTGCAAACCATAAGCAGAGATGGTAATTTCATTATTCTTTCTAATGGTGGCGGCAGTGTAATGGTTTCCGATGAAGTAAATGATGCTGATTATGACCCAACAAATGAAATTCAAACTATATCTAAAAATGGTAATACTGTTTCGCTAAGCGATGAAGGAGGAAGTTTTATTGATGATGTTGATGATGCAGATAATAACCCTTTAAATGAATTACAAATAATTGAAAAAATAGGAAACACTGTTTATTTATCACCTAATGGAGGAAATTTTATAGATGCAACAGAAGATGGTGATTTTGAATCAACAAATGAAATTCAAGAAATAAGTAAGGACGGAATAATGTTAAATTTAAGTCTTGGAGGTGGACAAATAAGTTTGGCAGATAATGATAATAGTGTTTTTAATGAAATTCAAAATCTTACACAAGAGGGATTAATTGTAACACTTTCTGACGATGGTGGAACTATAAATGTTGGAGATCTAGATAATGACCCAACAAATGAAATTCAAACAATAGAGAAAGATGAAAGCGGAAATATTACATTATCTAATTCTGTAGGTTTTGTTGTAGATGAAACAGAAGACGATGATTCTGACACAACAAATGAGATACAATCTTTGTCATTACAAGGTATGGAATTGTCTATAAGTGGAGGTAATTCTGTAAGTTTAAGCGGTTTTTCTTGGTCGCATGATCAAGGTTCATCTGAAATTTATTATAATACAGGAAATGTTGGAATAGGAACAAGTAATCCAATTGCTGGTTTACATATTAATTCTATTAATGGTTTTGTTTCGAATGGAATTTTAAATATGGGAGCTTTTCCTGTTGATGGAACTGGTGTAAGAATGATGTGGTATCCCAATAAATCTGTTTTTAGAGTTGGTTATGTCAGTGGTAATCACTGGAATGTTGATAGCATAGGAGATTTTTCATCGGTAACAGGTGGAAAAGATAATATGGTAAAAGGTGATTATGGAATTATTTCCGGAGGAGAAAATAATATTATAAAATCAAATTATTCTTTCATAGGTGGAGGAATTAACAATCTTGCTAATGAAGAATATATCGTTATAAATGGAGGAGAAAATAATATTGTAGAAGATAAATATTCTTTCATTGGTGGAGGAAAAGATAATAAAGTTACAAAACAATATTCTTTAGTTGGTGGTGGTTCACAAAATCATGCTTTTGGTATTTATTCGAATGTTCTTGGCGGTCAGTCAAATACTGCACAAGAAAATTACTCTCTGGTACTTGGAGGAAAAAGTAATTTTGCGGAAAAGAATTATTCTATAATTGTCGGAGGTAGAGAAAATCAAGCGACAGAAGTTTCTACTTTTATTGGTGGTGGACAGGGAAATATTGCTTCTGGTACTTCTGCTGTCATAGTTGGAGGACAAAATAACGAAGCAAGAGAAGATTATACTGTTATAATGGGTGGATATTCTAATTTTGCAACTTCGTATAATACAACTGTTTGTGGAGGTTCTTTCAACAATGCATTTGGAAATTCGTCTGCAATTATGGGAGGAAATAATAATTTTGCCGAAGGTGATTATTCTGCTATAACAGGTGGTTTGGGTGTGGAAACAAATTCTTCTTATTCGCTGTCCTTTGGGAGATATAATTTAGACGAGGGAGATAGTGTTTCTTGGGTAAGCACAGACCCATTATTTACCGTTGGAAACGGTTCTAATCCTGTTGCGAGAAGTAATGCTTTGACACTTTATAAAGATGGTAATTTAATTATTTCTGGAACTTTGACAGAGCTTTCTGATGAAAATTTAAAAACGAATTTTCTAAAAATGGAAAATATTTTGGAAAAAGTTTTAAAATTAGATGCTTTTTATTATGAATTTAAAAATAAAGAAATTTATCCAAGCGGAAAACAAATAGGTGTTACTGCACAAAATGTCAAAAAATATTTTCCTGAATTGGTAAATAAAGATTTAAAAGGAAATTTAGCAGTTTCTTATGGACATTTAAGTGTAATTTTATTGCAAGCGGTGAAAGAACAACAAAAAATTATAGAAGAACAAAATGAAAAATATCAAAAATTAGAAGATAGAATTAAAAAATTAGAAGAACTAATCAAAAAATAAAATTATAAAAAATTTATTCAAAAAAAACAAAGTAATATTATTTCAATATAATCTTTGTTTTTTTATTTAAAAAGCATTTTTTATAAAATTCGTAAAATTTAGGCTTTTTTGGGGAAAAATTTATTTTAAATAAATTTTATAAATTTTTCATTTGAAAATAAATTTTCATAGTTTCTACAGAAATTGTGCAAACTCTTTTTAATAAATCTATGACCTCCATTTTATAATCAGAAAA
>NBLL01000050.1 GCA_002084355.1 Bacteroidetes bacterium 4572_128
ACCTCTTATTGCTGGATAAATAAGCTTAATTGAGGCTTCGTCAAATTATCTATTCTGTAATAATATTTTTTTCATCGTAGGAAAAAACAATTTCAAATCACCATATTTTCATTTTTTTTTGGAGAAAATGTTGCTTTTTCATTAGATTTTTCTAATTCTATTTTAGTATTTTCTATAAAATTTATTTTTTTCAAAGATAAAAAAAAAAATAAAAAAAAAACTTTTTTTAAAAAAAAAGTTTCTTTGGAAAAAAATCATAAAAAACCTAAAACTTTAGGTTTGTACAGGTTGAATTTTTTTTTTTAATTTTAAATAAAAAGATTAAAAATTTCGGCGTTTTTTGAAAAAAATTTTTTTTTAATAATTTCAAATAAAAAGATTAAAAATTTCGGCGTTTTTTTGAAAAAATTTTTTTTTTAATTTCAAATAAAAAGATTAAAAATTTCGGCGTTTTTTGAAAAAATTTTTTTTTTAATTTCAAATAAAAAGATTAAAAATTTTTTAATTTCAAATAAAAAGATTAAAAATTTCGGCGTTTTTTGAAAAATTTTTTTTTTAATTTCAAATAAAAAGATTAAAAATTTCGGCGTTTTTTGAAAAAAATTTTTTTAATAATTTCAAATAAAAAGATTAAAAATTTCGGCGTTTTTTGAAAAAAATTTTTTTTAATAATTTCAAATAAAAAGATTAAAAATTTCGGCGTTTTTTGAAAAAATTTTTTTTTTAATTTCAAATAAAAAGATTAAAAATTTCGGCGTTTTTTGAAAATTTTTATTATCAAGATATTCTTCAGCTCTTTCAAAGCTTAAAAATTTATTTTTTGGTAATTTTGTATTATTAGACATAGTATCGGATTGATATTCTGCAATAATATTTTTAGAAACAAATTCTGCTGTTTTTGATATTCCTTTTTTTAAAGCAATTTTTTGTGCTTCTTCTCTAAGTTTTTGTATCTTTTGTGTATGCGTTTTTGCTTCGGAAGAATCTATCAAAATAGTAAAATTTTTTTTCATTAAAAAAGCTGTTCGTTTCCAGTAATTATTATATTCCTTAACTTCTGGATCATCTATTTGCCAAAAACCTTTTATTTTTAGATAAACTCTATTTTTATCTTTATCTATTCTTATTTCAAAATATTTATTTTTTGCAATTTGCATTTAAAAATATTTATAAAAAAATAGAGATAAAAATATCTCTATTTTTTCAATTTTTATCCAAAATCATCAAAATCTATCATTTCATTTGGTACTCCTTGTTCTATAAGCATTTTTTGAACTGCATCATTCATCATAGGAGGTCCACACAAATAATATTCTATATCTTCTGGTTCTTCGTGTTTAGATAAATAATTATCATAAATAACCTTATGAATAAATCCTACATCACCTTTCCAATTATCTTCTTTTTTTGGTTCAGAAAGTGCTATTTTAAAAGAAAAATTTGGGAACTCTTTTTCTAATGCTCTAAAATGGTCTTCATAAAATATTTCTCTTTTTGACCTTGCACCATACCAGAAAGTTGCTTTTCTTTTTGTTTTTTTTGTATGAAATAAATCAAAAATATGAGAACGCATAGGAGCCATACCAGCACCACCACCAATAAACATCATTTCATTATCAGTGTCTTTTATGAAAAATTCTCCATACGGTCCAGAAACTAAAACTTTATCACCGGCTTTTAAAGAAAAAATATAAGAAGAGCAAATACCAGAATTTACATTCATAAAACCATTAATTTTCCTATCCCAAGGTGGTGTAGCAATACGAATATTTAACATAACAATATTTCCTTCAGCAGGATGATTTGCCATAGAATATGCTCTGTATGTTGGTTCTGGATTTTTCATTTTTAAATCCCACATTTTAAAGTTATCCCAATCTTCGTGATATTCTTTTTCTATGTCAAAATCTTTAAAATCAACATTAAGTTTTGGAACATCAATTTGAATATAACCTCCAGAACGGAAATCCATATTTTCTCCTTCTGGCAATTTTACAATAAATTCTTTTATGAAAGTTGCCACATTATGGTTAGAAACAACTTCACATTCCCATTTTTTAATCCCCATAATTTCTTTAGGAATTAATATTTTCATATCTTCCTTAACTTTCACTTGACAAGCAAGACGATATTTTTCTTGCTGTTCTTTTCTTGTAAAAAAACCTTTTTCTGTCGCTAAAATCTCGCCTCCACCTTCAACAACTTGACATTCGCACATTCCACAAGTTCCGCCACCGCCACATGCAGAAGGTAATAAAATTTTTGAATTACCGAGATTAGTTAATAAAGTATCACCAGCCTGAGTAATTAAATCTTTTTCATCGTTGATATTAATTTTTATATCTCCGGACGGTATTAACTTTGCTTTTGCATACAAAAGTATAGATACAAGCAAAAGTACAATTACCAAAAAAGCAATCACACTTACTATGATTACTGTTAATATTTGAACTTCTAAGATAATCATTTTATATTTTTTTATAAATTATTTTTTGCGAATTTAAATAAAAAATTTATTTTTACAAAATATTTAATTTTATTATTTTAAAATAAAAAAATATTTAATTATTTATGCATATCCAAATAATTTTTTTTTAAAATCTATTTTGAAAACCTTATATCAAAATCTAATAAAAAAATTATTATTGTATAATTAGAAATTTATAAAAGAAAATTTTTTTTTATAAAAATTCTATTCCTAAAATAGTTACATCATCAACTATTTTATTATTTGTCTTATTTATTTTCAATTCTTTAATTATTGAATTAATAGTTTTTTCTATGTCAATATTTTTCTTAATATTTTTTTCTACAATTAATGAACCTATTTCTTCTTGTTTTTCATTTTCTATTTCAGAAAGTCCATCGGTATAACATATTAATTTTGATTTTTTTTCTATCTTTAACATATTTTCATTAATAAATGGAATATTATCTAACATTCCAAGACCAACACAACCTTTGTCTAAATAAGTAATTTTTTTAGATTTTTTATTATATAAAATCGGTGGAATGTGTGCAGAATTAATATAAGTTAATTCAGATTTTTTTAAATTAAATCTTCCAACAAAAAAAGTAATAAATTTCTCATTATTAGCATTTTTCAAAACAAGTCTGTTTAATTTGAAAATTAGTTCTTTTAAATCAATATTTTCTTTAAATAATGCTCTTAAATTTGCTTGAAAATTAGACATTAATAAAGCAGCCGAAAACCCTTTTCCTGAAACATCAGCTATACAAAATCCTAGTTCATTTTTATTTAATTCAAATACGTCATAATAATCTCCTCCAACTTCATAATGAGGAAAATAAAAACCTACTGTGTTAATTTTATCATTTTTTGGTAAATTATCTGCATCTGGAATTAACAGAGTTTGCATTTTAGAACTTAATTCAATTTCTTTTTTAAATATTTCTTGACGTAAATTTTCCTGGTGTAAACGTTTATTTTCTATGGAAACAACAATAATATTTGTTATGGTTTGAATAAATTTTAAATGTTTTATCACTGGACTCATAGCTAATTCATATTGTTCACTTTCCAAATCTCCTATCAAAACACAAGCAATGGGCGATTTTTGATGAAATACAGGAATAACAAAATCAAAATATTTTTCCAGAATAGAATTTTTTGGCATATAATATCTCTTACCTAAATCTTTATAAATTTGTAAATCTTTTTTTATATCTATTTTATTTATTATATTTTTCTCTATTCCAGTATATAAGATATTATTCCATTCTTTATTGTAAGAATACAAGACTATTTTTCCAATATTAAGATCTATTTTTAAAATATCTTGATAAAGTTTTAACAGTTTTTTTGTTGGCAAGTTATCGTTAATAGCTTCTGTAACTCTAAGAAGTGATTTTAATTTAAAATTAGATAATTTTAAACGTTTTTTTGATGTCTTTTTTTCTTTAGCCATAATCTTCTTTTTATTAAAAATACATTTAAAAAAATGTATTTTTAAATATTATTTTACTCTTTCGACATAAGAACGATTTCTTGTGTCTATTTTAATTTTATCTCCATTATTTATAAATAATGGGACATTTATTTTAGCACCAGTTTCAATTTTTGCTGGTTTCAAAGATGATGAAGAAGAAGTATCACCTCTTAAACCTGGTTCTGTATATTCTATTTTATGATAAACAAAAGGTGGTAAATCACAGGATAAAGGAGTTTCTGTATCAGCATGAAAAACGACTTCTAATTTTTGCTCATCTTGAAACAAATCTAAATCTTCTATGAATTCTTCTTGCAAAATAATCTGTTCAAAAGTTTCTAAATGCATAAAAACAAAACCCATATCATCTTTATAAAGAAATTGATAAGGTCTTCTTTCTATCCTTGCAATTTTTATTTTTACACCTGAGTTGAATGTATTTTCTATAAGTCTTCCGGTAACTAAGTTTTTTAATTTAGTACGGACAAAAGCAGGACCTTTTCCTGGTTTTACGTGTTGAAATTGTACGATAGTAAACAAATCATTATTATATTCTATACACAATCCATTTTTAAAATCCGAAGTAGATGCCATAATTTTATTTTTATTATTAAAATGCAAATATAATAAAAAAAACGTAAAATTCAAAATAATTTAAAATAAATTAAAATAATTTAAAAATTTTTTCAAAATTTGTTCATTTTTAATTTTCTCCAAAATTTTGGAGATTTTTTCAAAAAATTTTTTTTCGAAAAAAAATATAAAAAAATATGTGATTTTTTATAAAAAAATTTAGAAATCTAAGCTTAGCGATAAATAAAAAATATGTGGTAAAATCATAGCATTTTCTACTCCCCAAGCCCAGTCTGTTCTGACAAAATAGCCAAGCAATTTACTTCTAAAACCAAAACCAAAACCTCCAACTATTGGATTCCTATCATTATCAACAATAACCGTTATTGGGTCAACAATTAATGTTTGATTATCATAAGCATTTTCACTCGTCCAAGGCGATAAACCTGTCCAAGCACCTCCTAAATCACCGAAAGCAATTATTTGTAAATTATATAAAAAACTTGAATTTATAGGTCGTTTAGCAAAATACCTAATAATAGGAATACGAAACTCTGTATTTATTACAGCAAAATTACTTCCATTTCTAATATTTTGAGAAAAACCACGCATATTCGTTCCAAGTGTTTGATAAGCATAATTTTTACTGTAATCAATTTCTACACTGTTATTGAACGTTGGAACAGCAGCAGATAAGTTTATCCAATTATCAACACTTCCAAGATAAAAAATTAATGGACTACTACCAAAAGAACCACTAAAAGCAAAACGAGATGCAAAAATTATATCTCTATGTATTTTTTGATAATGTCTAAAATCGCCACCAACTACAAATAAATTGCCCTTTTTTTCAAAAAAATTTTTATTGATTTTACTTGGAAGTTCTTTATAAGCCTCAGCAAAAATTTTAAAACGTAAACCATTATAAATATTTAAACTTTTATGAATAATATTGTCAAATATGTATTCTAATTTTATACCACTCCAGTTTTTATATTTATCGTCTTCATTTAAATTTAAAATATCTGTTGATAATCTAACCATTTTATCATTTCTTAAACTTAGTGTTCCACGTAAAGATTTTACCTGGTCGAAAGGATATTTTAATATGTAAAATAATTCGTGAGTAAAAACTTTTTCAACTGTATTTGCATTTGAAATGAGAAAAGTTTGTCTGTGAAAAATATAATTTTTATCTATACGTTTTTTTAAATCTTCCAAACTTATCAAATATTCATTACTATCAAAATTCCCAGAAAAACGCACTCCTCCTGTTAATCTATAATCTTCAAATAAATCATTCACACCAATTTTTAATAAAATATTTCCACCCGGATTAAAATAAACTGCTCCGCCGGTGAAAGTCTGATAAGAAAAATTTAAAAAGCTAAAATCAATTTGATTTACGATTTTATTCGTGTAAAAAGACGTTTCGTAAATTTGATGTTTTGGAAGTTTATACTTTCTAATATTGCTCAGACGAGTCAAACTATCAAAAATAAAAGATATGTTTTTTCCATTTTTTTCCATTTCAAAAGTATAATCGCGAATATCTAAAATCAAAGAATCTAAATTAATTTTATTATCTGAATTAATTTCAAAATTTTTTTTTTGATTTTTTGCCCTTTTTTTTATATTTTCTATATTTTTTATTTTTTCAAATTTCTCATTTTTCAAATTTCTTTGTTCTGTATTTTTTACATTTTGATTAAAATGATTTTCATCTTTTAAAAGAGGACGAGTAAAAATTTTATCAGAACCATTAATTTTTACAATTTCAGCATAAAGTTCATTTGAAATATCATGCTCTTTAATATTTCTTGGATAATTTGACATTGGAAAATTAGAACTTACATAACGATAATGAATCATAGTGTCAATAGCCAAAATAGTGCTGTCAAAATTTGCAATTCGTCTATTTACAATTCCATTTTTATCACTTAAATACAAAAATTTTCTTTCGGAGATTTCAAAAGCTTTTTTTTCATTAATATTTGGAGTATTTGTAATGCGAATTAATGAAAATGGTTTTGAATAATCATAAACAAAAATATCTAATTCTTTTTGCAATTTTGGTTGTTTTATTCCTTTCAAACGTTCACCACGTTTTTTTACTTTATTATACAAAGTATCGCTGTCTCTGTTAGAAGAAAAAACAATTTGTCTTCCATCGGCAGCAAATCTTGGATATAAATCATCGGCTATGTCATTTGTAATTCTTGTGTTTGTGTGGTCTTTTAAATTGTGAACAAAAATATCTGTTTGACCTTTTACAACAGCAGAAAAAACAAATTTTTGTCCATTCTTAGAATAAGAAAAATCTATAATTTTATCAAAATAAATTAATTTATTTATTTCATATTCATCTGTAGAAACAAAATAATACATAAACCAAATTTCGCCGTGTTCTTCAAGAATAATCGCCAAAACATCGCCGGAAGGATGCCAAGATAAAAGTGGATAAGAATAATCAGTAATTTGATTTAATCTATGTTCGTTTTTCAAAATTCTTTTATGCTCTTGTGTTTTTGTGTCGTATAAATAAATTTTATACTGTCCCATTTCGTTAGTTGTAAAATACTTTTTTTATTATCTATTTTATTTCTATTTTTTTCATCTTCTATAAATTTTTTATTATAAAATTCTATCCAGTCATAACTAAAATCATAAAAACTCATTCCCAAAGCAAATAAAAAACCTGAATCAGCACTTTTACTAACTCTCGTTAAATGAACAATATTTGGTATTGCTTCTTTTCCGTGAACTTTTTCTATGTAATGCCAAATTGAAAAACCTACTATTTCGGCATCTTTTCCTTCCATATGATTAAAATCTTCGAATTTTCCAGATAGGACAGCATCTTTTATTTCATTTTCAATTTCAAAATCCCAATCTTTTGAATAATAAGCAATTAATCCAAGCATATACCATTCAGGTAAACTAATTAAAGTTGAATTCGCAACTTTATCACGTATGCGATTTCCAAAAAGCATTTCTGTTAAAACTTGTAACTCCACCAATATTATACTGGTCATCTCCAGAAATTAAACCAATATTACTTTGTCTAAAATCTGTTAAATTATTATAAATTATAAAAATAATTCGTTTTTCCAGACGATACTCGAATTTATTTTCAATTTCTTCTATTTTTTTATAAGCAAATTTACTTGTGTATTCGGCAAGTTCTTTTCCATTTACATAATAATAAGTGTCAAATCTATCAAAACGAAAAAAACTCCAATAAAAATCACCGTATTGAACCCTATTTTTTCCAAAACCCATTTGTAAACCATTATAAAACTGAGAATAAGAAAAATAATTATTTGAAATTACAAATAATAAAAGTATTAAAAATTTAAAATTTTTCAAATTTTTTATTTTAAAATTATTTTTACAATTTATAAAAATTGCAAAAAAAATAAAATTTAAAAATAAAATTTAAAATTTATCGTTTTTTTTAATAAAAAATTTATGATTAAAGAAAAAGAAAATCCTTTAAAAAAAGAAAATAAAGGTTTCAACCAATGGATGAAAACTTCTAATACTTTTCGTATTATCTCCATTGGAATTTTAATTTTGATTTTATTAATTCCCACTTCTATGGTGAAAAATTTAATTTTAGAAAGGAAAAGAAGTCATTCTAAGATTGTTAAAGAAATAAGTTCAAAATGGGGAAATGAACAAACAATAACAAGTTTAGTTCTTAGTATTCCTTATAAAAAATATTTCAAAAATAGGAATAATGAATTAGTTGAAAATATCGTTTATGCACATTTTTTACCAAAAGAATTAAAAATTAATGGAGAGATTTTTACAGAGATACGTTATCGTAGTATTTATGAGGTTCTTTTATATAATTCTAAGTTAAAAATAGAAGGTAAGTTTTTGAATCCAAGTTTCAAAGATTGGTCAGAAATAACTGAGAAAAATATTTTATTAGAAGACGCATTTATTTCTCTGGGAATTTCTGATATGCGAGGAATTAAAGACAATCTTTTTTTAAATTGGAATGGAAAACAATATGATTTTAATTCTGGTCTTGAAAATGATGATGTTATTTCATCTGGAGTGATGGTGAAAATTCCTTTGGAAATGCCAGAAAATTCAAAATTTCATAAATTCTCTTTGGATTTAAATATTAATGGAAGCGAGAAATTATTTTTTGTTCCGGTTGGAAAAAGTACCGAAATAAATATAAATTCTAAATGGAAAACGCCAAGTTTTGACGGTCAATTTTTACCTGATACGAGAGATATTTCTGAGAATGGTTTTTCTGCCACTTGGAAAATTTCACATTTAAATAGGAATTACCCTCAAAAATGGTTAGAGACTAAGCATAAAATAGATTATTCTTCTTTTGGTTTAAAACTTCTTATTCCTGCGAACCAATATCAAAAATCTATGCGCTCAATAAAATATGCTGTTTTATTTATTGCTTTGACTTTTTTATCTTTCTTTTTTATAGAAGTAACAAATAAAAAAAAAATACATCCTATACAATATATACTTGTTGGACTTGCACTTGTGATTTTCTTTGTTCTATTGGTTTCTATTTCAGAGCATTTGAATTTTGACATTGCTTTTATTTTGTCATGCATAGCGGTTACAACTTTGATAACTTTATATACAAAAGCAATTTTTAAAGATAAAAAACTTGCCGGAATAATAGCAAGTATTTTAATAATTATTTATGGTTTTATCTATACTATTTTACAATTAGAAGATTTTGCTTTATTAATTGGTTCTTTAGGTTTATTTATAGTTTTAACTTTTGCAATGTATTTTTCTAGGAAAATTGATTGGTACGGAAAAAATAAAAATTAATATAAATTTATTTTCAATAAAAAAATTTAATTTTTTTATTGAAAATAAATTTATTTTTCAAAAAAACGATAAATTTTAATGATTTTTTATAATTTGAAAAAAAAATTTTTTCCAAAAAACGAGAAATTTTAATAATTTATTTCGTTAATATACGGCTCTTTTCCAGCAAAAATTATCGGAACATTAATAATATTTTCTCTATGAATTTTATTTTCTAAAGCTTCCTTATAATATTTTCTTATTTTAATTTGTTCTCTTGCTTTATCAATTGCAAGATTTATACGTTCATAAAATTTTTCATATTTTT
>NBLL01000051.1 GCA_002084355.1 Bacteroidetes bacterium 4572_128
GTTAAAATATAATCAAATATTTTTAAAATGATTATAATTCGATTTTTTCAAAAAAACCCAAATATAATTTTATATATTTTGTTTGTACAGGTTGAAATTTTTTTATAAAAGCATTAAAATTTTGGCATTTTTTTGAAAAAAATTATTGAATAAATTTTGTTAGAAAAACAAAATCTTCAACACTTAGCTGTTCTGGTCTTTTTAAAAAAATTTTATTAGAAATATCTTTATCTTTTAAAAATATTTTTAAAGAATTTCTTAGCATTTTTCTTCTTTGATTAAAAGCAGTTTTTACAACTTTAAAAAATAATTTTTCATCACATTCCAAATTTTCAACATTATTTCTCGTAATTCTGACAACAGCAGATTTTACTTTTGGCGGAGGAATAAAAACATCTGCATCGACAGTAAATAAATATTCTACATCATAAAAAGCTTTTAAAAAAACACTTAAAATTCCATAAACTTTTTTTCCAGGTTTAGCGGAAATTCTTTCTGCAACTTCCTTTTGAAACATTCCAACAAGTTCTACAACTTGATTTTTATTTTCAAGAACCTTAAACAAAATCTGTGATGAAATATTATATGGGAAATTTCCAATTATTGCAAATTTCTCAGAAAAAATTTTTTTTAAATCAATTCTTAAAAAATTTCCAGATAAAATTCTATTATTTATTTGTGGAAAAGCTTTATAAAGATATGAAACTGCTTCTTCGTCTAATTCTATTACTGTTGTTTCATAATTCATATTTTTTATCAAAAATGCTGTTAAAACTCCTGTTCCTGCTCCAATTTCCAAAACCTTAGAAATATTTTTTGCTTTTAAACTTTCAACTATTTTTTTAGCAATTTCTTTATCATTTAAAAAATGTTGCCCTAATCTTTTTTTTGCTTTTATAAATTTCATTTTATTTTTTATTATTCCTAATAATTTGATTTATAGATCTTTCTATTTTATTAATTTCTTCTTTAGATAAAATAGAAAGATTTACTGCTGGATATTCAAAAATCCCATTTTCTGTTTTTTGAAAAAAAATTATTTCTTTTGAAAAAAAATTTTTTTTAATTTTATACTTAAAAAGTTTATCCTTATGAATTTCGTAGGATTTTTTTTTAGATTTAAAAAAATTTTTCAATCTCAAAAAACGAAGTATCATATTATTATCAAAAAAACTCCTTATTCTAAAAAAACGAAGAATAATTTTATTTTTATCATCGCTATAAAAAAAATAATTATAGTCTTTTAAAAATAAAAAAATATATAAAAGCAAAAAAATAACAGAAAAAAAATACATTAATTCTTTTTCTAAAAACCAAGCGAGAAACAAAAAAACAAATGATGCACTTATTGAAAAATCTAAGGCAAATTTAATTTTTCTTGATTTTAAAGATTTATTTATTTTCATTTTATTTTTTTTTATTATTAATAATTTGATTTATAGATTTTTCCATTTTATTAATTTCTTCTGAAGATAAAATAGAAATATTTACTGCAGGATATTCAAAAATTTCATTTTCTGTTTTTTGAAAAAAAGTTATTTCCTTTTTAAGGGATTTTTTTTCGATTTTATAATTATTTATTTTAACTTTATGTATTTCGTAAGATTTTCTTTTTATTTTAAAAATATTCCTCAAACCAAAAAAACGAATAACAATTTTTTTTTTATCATCATCACTATAAAAAAAATAATTATAATCTCTTAAAAATAAGAAAATATATAAAAATAAAAAAACAATGCTCATATAAGTTAAAAACCAATAAGAAAGAAATAAAGAAAATCCAAAAGAAGAAAGCGATAATATTATTGAATAATTTAAAGCAAATTGAATTTTTTTAGCTTTTAAAGCTTTTTCTATTTTCATAATTTTTTATAAATTATCCCAAAGGATTTTTTTAAAATTTTCTCTGTTAAAAGGTTTGCAAGATTCAATATTACTAATATTTTTTGTTGTGTAAATCATTTCTTCCATAAATTTAGAAGCACGTTTTACTCCTTCACCTATATTAATAATTATTTTATCGTTTTCAAAAATTAAATTTTCTTTCAGAGATTTAAAAAAACCTCCCACAGCAATTGCTGCTGCTGGTCCAATTGTAATTCCTGTTTCATAAGCAACTAACCTTCCAACATCAATAATTTTTTCTTCTTCAAAAGAAATAATATCTCCATTACTTTTTTTTACAAGTTTGCTCATTTCTGGATAAGTAGCAGGATTTCCCGTTGCAAGAGTTGGAATTTCTGTTTTAGGATTTTTTAAAATTGGATAATCATTTTCAAAATCTTTCGGGAAATTATTATTTTTTGCTTTCTGATATGCTTGTGCCATAGGATCACATTTGTCCGGCTGTACAAGTATAAAACGAGGTAATTCTTTGAACAAATCCGTTTTTTCCAAATCTGTATGTGCTTTTTCTATTGCAAAAGGTCCCGTTCCTCCACTCAAAGCTTGTATATAAACATTAGGAACTTCTCCAAGAATTCTCAGCCATTCGAAAACCATAGTTTTTTTAGCTTCTATTCTCATTGGGTCGAAATTTCCGCCAGACAATAAAATATTATATTTTTCAGAAAATTCATTTGCTATTTCCTTTGCTTTTTGATAATCTCCTTTTACTTTGAAAATTCTTTGTCCGTAAATAGACATCTCTGCTTCATTATTTTTCAAAGCATCTTCCGGAAGAAAAGCATTTAAAGAAATATTCGCTTCAGCTAAATAAGACGAAAATGCTGTTCCAATATTTCCTGTACTTGCAACAGAATAATTTTTTATTTTATTTTCTTTCAAAACACTTGCAACAACAGAAGCCGCTACATCTTTAAATGTTTCAGTTGCTGGATTTTTATCATTGCGATAAGCGTAAACTTTTATTTTAATATTAAATTTTTCTTTCGCATAATTTTCTAAAAAATTCCATCTCTCTAATGGAATAATTCCTTCTCCTTTGCTGACAATATTTTTTTTATCAAGCAAAGGTAAAAAATCGAAATAATGAAAAACATTTTTTGGATTTTCTTCTTTTGAAATTAATTTTTTAATGTTTTCTATATTTTCATAATAAAAAACATTTACTTGTTTACTACCACATTTACAAACTTGTTTATTTGTAAACCATACAGAAAAATCTTGAATTTCTGCCGAACACTTTTTACATTTTAAGTAAAATTTAGAATTTTTTTCTTTCATAAAAAAATTTTTTCAAAAATATTAATTTTTTTTTGAAAAAATATTAATTTTTTTAGGTGATAAAGTATCTACTCTTATTTCAAGAGAATCAGAATTATTATTTTTATTTCTTTCTTCTACTAATGAAAAATAATCTGCTGTTGTTTTTATTTTATAATAACCTGCTTCGTTAAAACTTGTGTCTATATTTATTTCAAAAAATTTACTCGGAGCAATACTTGGAATGGCAATACTATCAATGCTATGTCTTTCTAATTTTTGCCACCTATTAAAAGTATCTTTTTTGAAAATATTTATTTGTGCATGACAAGGAATAGTATAAACGGTAATAATGTCGTGAGAAACGCTATCTATATTTTGAAATAAATTCCTTATTGTAAAATTCGTATTAATATTTACAACATTTATATTACTAATAACTTTCACATTTACAGTATCAAATTCTATAAAAGTGTGAATATCTGCGTTTGCATTATATAATTCCTTAGCTTCATCGCAGGAATAAATAAAAATAATTACTAAAATTATTATAAAAAGAAATTTTTTTAACATTTTTTTAATTTTTTTAAATTATTAAATTCAAAACGAATTTAAGATTTAAAATCGTATTAATAAAAAATATTTAACATTTTATTAACAAATTTTTTAATTTTATTATATTAATTATAAAAAAAATAATGTTTTTTTGTAAAAATTTTAATTTTTTTTTTATGAAAAATATATTTTTAATATTATTTGTTTTATTTTCCTTTTTTACGTTTTCTTTTTCACAGCAAAAAGGTGCAACTATGTCTTTTGATAAAGAAGTTCACGATTATGGTTTGATTAACACGATTATGGTTTGATTAAGGAAAGTGCAGGAAAATCTATTTACAATTTCAGATTTGTAAATACAGGTAGTGAGCCTTTAATTTTGAACAATGTAAAAGCGTCTTGCGGTTGTACAACTCCAAAATGGACAAAACAACCAATACTTCCATCTGGTGAGGGTTTTATTGAAGTTGCTTTTAATCCAAAAAATAGACCGGGAAAATTTAATAAAACTGTTACAGTACATTCTAATGCAGGTAAAAAAACTTTGAGAATAAAAGGCGAAGTTAGTCCAAAAGAGAGGAAAATTGAAGATATTTATGCTCAAAAAATGGGAGATTTTTTAAGATTAAAAAATAATCATCTTGCTTTTACAAAATTAAAAAATACAGAAAAAAAGACTTTACAAATAGAAATTTTTAATACTTCTAAAAAAGAAGATATGAAAATTACTTTCGAAAGAGTACCGAAATATTTTGAAATAAAAACTATTCCAGAAATTATTAAAGCTGGTGAAAAAGGAGTTATTCAAGGTACTTATAACGCAACAAAACAGGATAAATTTGGTTTTGCTTCTAAAAGAATTGGATTATTAATTAACGGTAAAAAAGTGGAAGTTAAGAAAAATAGATATGCAACCATCGCAATTAGTGCTACTATAGAGGAAGATTTTACTAAATTATCAAAAGAAGAACTGGAAAAAGCGGCAAAAATTGAATTTGACGATAAAGTTTTTAATTTCAAAAAAATTAAACAGGGCGATAAAGTTGATCATGTTTTTAAATTTAAAAACAATGGGAAAAGCGATTTAATTATTAGAAGAACTAAAGCAAGTTGTGGTTGTACTGCTGTTAATATTGGGAATAAAAAAGTTTATAAACCGGGTGAAAGTGGAGAGATAAAAGTAACTTTTAATTCTCGCGGAAAGAAAAATAGACAAAATAAACGAGTTACAGTGATCACAAATGATCCAGTTAATTCAACAATTTTCTTAAAAATTATCGGTCAAGTTGAAGTAGCACCGAAAAAATAATAAATTTTCTATAAATAAAAATCACATTTGAATAAGATGTGATTTTTTTTATAAAAAATTTTTATTTCAAATTCGTCCAAAATTTTAATATTTTTTAATTTGAAAAAAAATTTTTTTTCAAATTCACCCAAAATTTTAATGTTTTTTACAAAAATCATAAAACAAACATTGGTGTTAAAAAAGAATACCAATGTTAAAAAAAATTTTTTTTCAAAAAACGTCCAAAATTTCAATATTTTTTAATCTTAAAATTAAAATTTTTTTTCAAAAAACGTCCAAAATTTCAACATTTTTTAATTTCAAAATAAAAAAAAATTTTTTTCAAAAAACGTCCAAAATTTTAACATTTTTTAATTACAAAATTAAAAAAAAATTTTTTCAAAAATCGTCCAAAATTTTAACATTTTTTAATTTCAAAAAACAATTTTTCAAAATTCGTCCAAAATTTTAATATTTTTTAATTTCAAAATAAAAAAAAAATTTTTTCAAAAATCGTCCAAAATTTTAACATTTTTTAATTGCAAAATTAAAAAAAAATTCTTTTTCAAAAATCGTCCAAAATTTTGCGATTTTTTATTTGAATTAAAAAAAAATATTTTTCAAAAATCGCCCAAAATTTTAATGTTTTGTAATTTCAAAATAAAAATAAAAAATTTTTTTTCAAAAATTGTCCAAAATTTTAATAATTTTTAATTTAAAAATAAAAAAAATTTTTTCAAAAATCGTCCAAAATTTTAATAATTTTTAATTTAAAAATAAAAAAAATTTCAAAAATCGTCCAAAATTTTAACATTTTTTATTTTTAAATTAAAAAAAAAAATTTTCAAAAATCGTTCAAAATTTTAATATTTTTATTTTGAAATAAAAAAATTTTTTTTCAAAAATTGTCCAAAATTTTAATGCTTTTTAATTTGAAATAAAAAAAATTTTTTTCAAAAATCGTCCAAAATTTTAATGTTTTTTATTTTTAAATTAAAAAAAATTTTTTTCAAAAATCGCCCAAAATTTTAATATTTTTTAATTGGAAATTAAAAAAGCATAAAAATTTTGCTGTTTTTGATAAAAAATTTATTTTTATTAAAATAAAATCATAAATAAATTACCAATTTTTGATAAAAAATTTATTTTTATTAAAATAAAATCATAAATAAATTACCAATTTTTGAAAAAAAAAATTTTTTTATTAAAATAAAAATCATAAATAAATTGTCGATTTTTGAAAAAAAATTTTTTTTAAATAAAAAAACATAAAAATTTTGCTGTTTTTAAGAAAAAAAATATTATAATTGTATTTTTCTAATAAAAAAATATTATGGAAAATAATAAAGTATTAAATTTGTACCCTATTGATTATCCTTTTGAAACATTAGTAAATCGTGTTAATAAAAAAAAACTAATTCTTGACCCTGATTTTCAAAGAAAATATAAATGGGATAAAGATGGAAATGAAAGATCTTCTAAATTTATAGAATCTTGTTTGATGAGAATACCTATACCTGCGTGTTATTTTGCAGAAAATCAAAATTCAGCTCATCTTGTTATTGACGGTGTACAGCGAATTACAACTATTAAAAGGTTTTTTAACAATGAATTTGAAAGGAAAACTTAACGGTGTTTAAAGAATTAGAAGGAAAAAGATTTGATGAAATTGGAAATTATAAAGATGAATTAGAAAATACTACAATGCGATGTATTATTTTAAGAAAAAATAATTCAAAAAGTATTGTAAATGAAATTTTTGCTAGATTAAATCAAGGAGCGGTAGAATTATCCAAACAAGAAATTAGACATGCTATTTATCCGGGAAATTTAAATAAATTATTAATAAAACTTTCTGAAGAAGAAATTATAGAAAAATTTGCTAAGGGGAAAAAAGGAAAAAAAGAAAAAAATAGTAGAGAGGGAGAAGAAATAGTTTTACGTTTTTTTGCAATGCAAGATGATAAGTTAATTGATTATAAAAACAATTTATCAAAATATTTTGATAATTACATGGAAGAAAATCAAAATATGTCAGATGAGAAAATAAATAAAATGGAAAAAAAATTTAATGAAACTATGGAAAAATGTAAAACTGTTTTTGAAAAAAAAGTTTTTTTCTTTTACAAAGAACAAAAAACGCAAGGACAGAGACAAAGCTTGTTAATTTATGATTTGGTAATGTGGGGTTTTGGAAATTATGAAATAGACTTATTAAATAAAAATAAAGAAAAGATTAAAAAAGCTTTTGAAGATTTATGCAAAAATGATGATTTTAAAAAAATTACTTCCGGTGGACTTGCTGACAAAAGTGCTATATTAAAAAGAAGAGAATTGTGGAGCAATAGTTTAAAAAAAATTTTAATGATTTTTTAATTTTGAAAAAATTTTTTCAAAATTAAAAAATCATTAAAATTTTGCTATTTTTGATGAAAAAATTTTTTTCAAAATTAAAAATCATAAAAATTTTGCCAATTTTGATGAAAAAATTTTTTTAAGATTAAAAAAAATCATAAAAATTTTGCCAATTTTGATGAAAAAATTTTTATGAAATTAAAAAAATCATAAAAATTTTGCCAATTTTGATGAAATTTTTTTTTTTTTAATTATAAAAAATCGTAAAAAATTTTGCCAATTTTGATGAAAAATTTTTTTTTCAAAATTGAAAAAACATAATAATTTTGCCAATTTTGTCAATTTTTGATTTTTTTCAAATTAAAAAAATATGTGAATTTTTTTAATAATTTCTATTTATTAATTTTTTTAGGATTTTCATTAGTTCTGTTTTTTTATTTTCAGAAACATTTATATTTTTCAAAAAAGATATTCCATTTTTAAAATAATATTTTATTTTTTTCTGTGTTAATTCCTTAATTTCTAAGGAATTATAAATGTTTGTAATTTTTTCTATTTTTTCATTATTATCAAAATTTTCCTCTGATAATAATTTTATGATTTCTATTTTTTTATTATAATCGGCTAATTCTAAAGATTTTATTAATAAATAAGTTTTTTTATTACTTACAATATCATTTCCAATTTTTTTTCCAAAAACTTTTACATCTCCATAAACATCAAGAAAATCATCTTGCAATTGAAATGATATTCCAATATTTATTCCCAAATTATATAAATTTTCTAAATCTTTTTTCGAAGCACCACCAATAATTCCACCAAGTTTTAGACTAAATGCAATTAGAACAGCAGTTTTCAAAATAATCATTTTTAAATATTCTTTTTCCGAAACATCATTTTTTGTCTCGAAATCCATATCGTATTGTTGTCCTTCGCAGACTTCTAATGCTGTTTTTGTAAAAATATCCAAAACAGATTTTAAATATTTTTCCTCTGTTTTTAATGCTAATTGCATAGATGTTATAAACATAGCATCTCCGGAAAGTATCGCAATATTTTCGTTCCATTTTTTATGAACCGTCATTTTATTCCGACGCATATCAGATTTATCCATAATATCGTCGTGGAGAAGTGTAAAATTATGAAAAACTTCTGTCGCCATAGCCGGATAAATAGCATTTTCAATATTTTTTGTAAATAAATTGCAAGCCATCAAAACCAAAGACGGACGTAAACGTTTTCCGCCAATGGACAAAATATATTCTATAGGCTCATACAATAATCTTGGTTCTAAATTAAAATCCAAGTTATTTATTGAATTTTTTATGATTTCTTGTATATCCTCAAAATTTTTCATTTTTATTTTTTTGAATTTGCAAGCTGACCACAAGATGCTAAAATATCTTGACCTTTACTTTTTCTTAAATTAACAATTAAGTTTTTATCGCTCAGAAAATCCATAAATTTTTTTGTGTTTTTTTCTGTAGACTTAGAAAAAATATCATTATTTGTTGGATTATATTCTATCAAATTAATTTTACAAGGCGAAATTTTACAAAAATTAGCTAGTTTTTTCGCATCTTCCAAACTATCATTAAATTTGTCAAACAAAATATATTCATAAGTAATGCGTTTTTTCGTTTTTTCATAAAAATATTCTATAGAATCTTTGATTTCATCTAAATTATCTTTGCTATTAGTAATATGTTTTCTCTTTATTTCGTTAGCTGTATGTAAAGAAATTGCAAGATTACATTTAAAATTATCATCAGCAAGTTGTTTTATTCCGTCAGAAATTCCAACCGTTGATAAAGTAATTCTCTGGTGCGAAATTCCTAAACCTTCTTTTTCTGACATCATTAAATCAATTGCTTCCATAGTATTTTCATAATTTAAAAGCGGTTCACCCATTCCCATAATTACAATATTGCTTAAATGTTTACCAAAAATTTCTTTTGCTTTTTCATTTAAAATAAAAACCTGCTCATAAATTTCATGAAAAAATAAATTCCTTTGAAATTTTAATTGTCCGGTAGCACAAAATTTACAACTCAAAATACAAGCAACCTGAGTGGAAATACAAGCTGTAATGCGATTGTTTTTAGATGGAATTAAAACTCCTTCAATTTCTTGATTATCAGACAGCTGGAATAAAAATTTTACAGTATCATCAATTTCACTCTTTTGAAAATCCTTAATTTCTATATTAGAAATGAAAAAATTATTTTTTAAAAAATCTATTAATTTTTTTGGTAAATTTTTCATTTCTTCGAAAGAACTAACATTTTTCTTTCTCAACCAATTTGTAATTTGTTTTGCTCTAAAACTCTGAAATTTATTTTTTTTTAGAAAATATTGAGTTTTTCCAAAAGAAAAATTTTTTATATCTTTTTTTATCATTTTTTTTAAATTAAAAATTTAAAAATATAATTTTTTTATAAAAAAAATTTTTTCATAATTTTGAATTTTATTAATTAAATTAAAATGAAAAAATTTTTTATCCTAAAATTAATAATTTTTTTAAATATTTTTGCTTTTTCGCAAAATTATAAAATTTCTGTAAAAATAGACGGTTTTAATGAAAAAGATACTTTATATTTTGGTCATCATTACGGAAATCAAAAAAATATTATTGATTTGCGAGAGTTTGATGAAAACGGTTATTGTATTTTTTCCGGAGAAGAAAAATTGGAAAGTGGAATTTATTTTTTTGTAATGCCAAATAAAAAATTTTTTGAATTTCTTGTGGATAAAGACCAAGAGTTTTTCATTACAAATAAAAAAGAAAATTTAATAGAAAACGCAAAAGCAGAAAATTCTAAATTAAATAAATTATTTTTTGAATTTCAGAGGAAAATTAAAAATTTAAAAAAAGAAATTGCTATTTTGCAAGAAAAAGAAAAAAATGATAAAATAAATATAGAAAAAGAAATTTTAATTCTTTTTGATAAAATTGAAAAAAATACTAATGAAATTTTAGAAAAATATCCGGAGACTTTATTATCACAAATTTTAAAATCTATGGTTGAATTAAAAATTCCAAATTCTTCCTTAGAAAAGGAAAATGAAAAATATATTTATTTTAAAAAACATTATTTTGATAATTTAGATTTTTCCGACCATAGACTTTTACAAACTCCAATTTTTTTTAATAAAATTATTTACTTTTTTGAAAATATTTATTACGAAAATGCAGACACTTTAATAAAAGAAGTGAATTTTTTAATGGAAAAATCAAAAGCAAATTAATGAAATGGTAAATTGGGAAAATGAAAAAAATTTAAAAGATTTAAAAAAGAAATTAAAAAAAATTAAACCTACTTTAATTGGAAAAATTGCTCCGTCAATAATTTTACCAAATCAATACGGTGAATATTTTTCTTTGAAAGAAATAGAAGCTGATATTATTATTTTATATTTCTGGACAACTGACTGCGAATATTGTCTAATTTCAACTCAAATTTTGAGTGAAAAAATTGAAAAATTGAAATTAGAAAATAAAAATATAGAAATTATGGCAGTTTATCTTGGAAATGAAAATGAAATTTGGGAAGACGCAATAACAAATTACAATATAGAAAATTGGATAAACGTATATAATAAATCAAAAATTTACGATTTTATTAATTTATACAATCTTGAAGGAACGCCACAATTATTTATTCTTGATAAAAATAAAAAAATAATTGCAAAAAATATAGACGCACAAATTATTGAAAAGGTAATAGAATCAATTATTATTGATTTTTAAAAATCAAATCATAAAAAAAAATTTTAAAAAAAATGCCAAAATTTTAATGATTTTAAATTATTAAAAAAAATTTTTTTTAAAAAAATGCCAAAATTTTAATATTTTAAATTATTAAAAAAATGCCAAAATTTTAATGATTTTAAATTATTAAAAAAAATTTTTTTAAAAAAAATGCCAAAATTTTAATGATTTTAAATTATTAAAAAATTTTTTTTTAAAAAAAATGCCAAAATTTTAATGATTTTAAATTATTAAAAAATTTTTTTTTAAAAAAAATGCCAAAATTTTAATGATTTTAAATTATTA
>NBLL01000052.1 GCA_002084355.1 Bacteroidetes bacterium 4572_128
TTGAAAAAAAAATTTTTTTTATTTCAAAATTAAAAATATTAAAATTTTGGACGAATTTTGAAAAAAATTTTTTTTTTTGAAATTAAAAAATCGTAAAATTTTGGACGAATTTTGAAAAAAAATTTTTTTAATTGAAATAAAAAATCGTAAAATTTTGGACGAATTTTGAAAAAAATTTTTTTTAATTGAAATTAAAAAACATTAAAATTTTGGACGAATTTTGAAAAAAAATTTTTTTTATTTCAAAATAAAAAATATTGAAATTTTGGACGAATTTTGAAAAAAAATTTTTTGTTTATTTTGAAATTAAAAAATGTTAAAATTTTGGACGAATTTTGAAAAAAAAATTTTTTTTATTTTGAAATTAAAAAATCTTAAAATTTTGGACGAATTTTGAAAAAAAATTTTTTGTTTATTTTGAAATTAAAAAATCATAAAATTTTGGACGAATTTTGAAAAAAAATTTTTTGTTTATTTTGAAATTAAAAAATGTTAAAATTTTGGACGAATTTTGAAAAAAAAATTTTTTTAATTTCAAATTAAAAAATGTTGAAATTTTTACGATTTTTGAAAAAAAATTTTTTTAATTTTTAATTTTAAAAATATTAAAATTTTGGACGTTTTTTTAAAAAAATTTTTTTTAATTGAAATTTAAAAATATTAAAATTTTGGACATTTTTTGAAAAAAATTTTTTTTAATTGAAATTTAAAAATATTAAAATTTTGGACATTTTTTGAAAAAAATTTTTTTTAATTGAAATTTAAAAATTATTAAAATTTTGGGTGAATTTTGAAAAAAAATTTTTTTAATTTTGAAATTAAAAAATATTAAAATTTTGGACGAATTTAAAAAAAAAATTTTTTTAATTGAAATTTAAAAATGTTGAAATTTTGGACGAATTTAAAAAAAAAATTTTTTTAACATTGGAGGTTTCTTTTTTAACCTCCAATGTTTGATATAGATTAAAATTTTGGACGATTTTTGAAAAAATTTTTTTTTGAGATTAAAAAAATCTTGAAATTTTAGCATATTTTTGAAAAATTTTTTATTTTAAATTAAAAAATTAAAATTTTGGACAAATTTTGAAAAAAAAAATTTTATAATTCAAAATAAAAAATGTTGAAATTTTGGACAAATTTTGAAAAAAAAAAATTTAACATTGGAGGTTTTTTTTAACCTCCAATGTTTAGACATCTAAAAAAAAAATATTCCAATTTCAAATTAGAATATATCTTTTTAATTTCTAATTAAACTGTCTTCTTGTGAACCAGTTTTCGTGCAAAGAAAAATTAATATTAATTACTGCATAACTTTCTTTTATTAAATTTTGTTTTGTCGTTCCCCTTTGACCAATTGCAAATGAAATATTTATTGTACTTTTTTTTCGCGAAAGCGGAAAACCAAAACCAAAACTTAGTCCATAATCAAAAATATTTTCACCATTTAATTTTAAATAAGACTTGCTAAAATGCGCTCCATATCTATATTTTACTCTCTGAAAATATTTTATAGAACGATAATTTGGAACATATTCTCCTCCTGTCATAAGAGAAAAAGAATTTTCTAAATCATTATTTTCACCGAAAAATTTACTTTCTTTCCAGTTTTCATAAGCAAAATCTATTCCCCAAGTAGTTTTATTTTTTTTCCTTAGAATGAAACCTAAACCAAAACTATTTGGTAAAGTTATATCACCTTTTTCATAAATACTATTTTCTAAGGTATCTAATAAATTAAAAAAACTTTGCTCAGAAACTTTATTTACTTCTGCTTTTAATTCTGTTTTATTCGCAAAAGTAAAACCCAAAGTATATTCAAAATCTTTCAAACTGTCAGTATATTGAAAGCCAAAATCAAAAAAAACATCGCTAATTTGTGTTTTACGATTTGTTTTTAAATCCCAAGAATTAATATCTTCCGGCTGAACAAGCTTTATTTTTTCTATGGAACCAAACATATAAGATGCATTTAATCCAAAAGAAAATTTTTCTTTTAGCAAAAAAGTATTTGTAAAATAAACTTTATTTAAATTGCCAACACCTTGATATGTATATTTTATATCATCATTATTGTCAGTTTCTGAATTATAATTTATATCATAACCAATTGAACTGTAAGGTAATAAACCACAACTGACATACCATTTTTTAAAAATCACAGGAAAACCAAAAGACAAATGATGTAAATTCATATCATTAGTCAAAGTTTCGTCATTTTCTGTTTCAGAAATCGTAATTTTATTTTTTATCCCAACACTAAATAAAAAAGTCAAAGTATCCATAGAACTATAAGAAGCCGGATTGGTAAAATTTAAAATATATGGATTTCTAACCCCAATTCCAACTCCACCCATAGCATTACTTATTCCAAATTTTTTATTCTCCAAATCACCTATTCCAAACATACTATAAGGAGAACTCGTATTATTTTGTGAAAAAATACTGAAATTAGATAATAAAAAAATTAAAAAAAACACACTTTTAATAAAAAATTTTTTTTTCATTTTATTCAATTTATTTAAAATTTTTCATCATTTTATCCATTTCTCTTTTTGCTTCTTTATGTTTTAAAGTGTTTCTTTTATCGTAAGTATTTTTTCCTTTTGCAAGTCCGATTTTTATTTTAGCGAAACCCTTAGCATTAAAAAATAACAAAGTTGGAATAATTGAAAAACCTTTTTCTTTTACTTTTTTATTTAATTTATTTAATTCTTTTCTGGTTAACAATAACTTCCTATCTCTTTTTGTTTCGTGATTATTGTAACTTCCAAAAGAATATTCCGCAATGTGCATTGCTTTTACCCAGAGTTCATTATTTTCAAATATGCAATAAGAATCAACAAGACTGACCTTTCCCATACGAATAGATTTTATTTCTGTTCCCGTCAATTCTATTCCAGAATTAAACTTTTCTAAAATTTCATAATCGTGATAAGCCTTTTTATTTTTAATGAAAATTTTATTTGCCATAATATTTTTATAAGAATTTTTTATATAAAATTTAAATTAAAATTGCATCAAAATTACATTTACTTAAACAAGAACCGCATTTTATACAATCTTCTTGTCTAATAAAATGTATTTCTTTTCTTTTTCCGTCTATAGCATTTGTCGGACAAGCAATGGCACATAAAGTGCATCCAGTACATTTTTCCGCATCAACCTCATAAGTTAATAATTTTTTACAAGTTTTTGCTGGACATTTTTTATCAAAAATATGTGCGTCAAATTCTTCTCTAAAATATTTTATAGTCGTTAAAACAGGATTTGGTGCTGTTTGTCCAAGTCCACAAAGAGAGTTAGTTTTTATTTCTTCTGCTAATTCTTCTAATTTTTCTATGTCATTTTCTTTGCCTTCACCAATTGTAATTCTTTCTAAAATTTCCAACATACGTTTAGTTCCAATTCGGCAAAAAGTACATTTTCCACAAGATTCTTTCTGAGTGAAATCTAAAAAGAAACGCGCAATATCAACGACACAAGTTGTTTCGTCCATCACAACCATACCGCCGGAACCCATCACTGCTCCAGTTTTTTGCAAAGAATCATAATCTACTTTTGTATCTCCAAGACTTGCAGGTATGCAACCTCCGGAAGGTCCACCCAACTGAACAGCCTTAAATTTTTTATCATTTTCTATTCCTCCTCCGAGTTTGAAAATTATATCATTTATAGTAATTCCCATAGGAACTTCAACAAGACCACCACGTTTTATTTTTCCTGCCAGAGCAAAAACTTTCGTTCCTTTGCTTGTTTTTGTTCCATATTTAGAATAAGAATTTGAACCATTGTAAATTATATACGGAATATTCGCAAGCGTTTCAACATTATTTACATTTGACGGTTCATTCCATAAACCCTTTTCTGCCGGAAATGGAGGACGTTTTCTTGGCATTCCTCTTTTACCTTCTATAGATTCAATCAAAGCTGTTTCTTCGCCGCAAACAAAAGCACCGGCTCCTTCTTTTAAATAAATATCTAAATTAAAACCCTTTATTCCAAAAATATTTTTTCCAAGATAGCCTTTTTTACGAGCCTGTTTTATTGCAATGTCTAAACGCTTTATTGCGAGCGGATATTCAGCACGACAATAAATATAAGCTCCATTTCCACCTATGGCATAAGCCGCAATTATCATCCCTTCTATAACAGTATGAGGATCTCCCTCCAATAAAGACCTATCCATAAAAGCACCAGGATCACCTTCGTCAGCATTACAAATAACAAATTTATTTTTTGATTTGTTAGCGAGAGCAAATTTCCATTTTAAACCTGTTGGAAAACCTCCGCCACCACGTCCACGAAGTCCAGAATCAATAATAGTTTGAATAACTTCCTCTTGTGAAATTTTCTCTTTTGCAATTTTTTTTAATGATAAATAACCATTATTTTTTTCATATTCTTCTATAATTTCCGGATTAATTACACCACAATTTCGAAGCGCAATTTTTATTTGTGATTCAAAAAAAGTATCGTCTTCAGTAGAATGAAGATTACTTTTTACAAGATATTTTTTTAAAATTTCATCCTTTTCAAAATGGCTTTTTAAAACTTTTTCTATATTTTTTTCATTGATTTCGCCATACAAATATTTATTTTTTCCATCTGCAACTTCAACAAGAGGTTCACGATAACACATTCCTATTCCGCTAACTTTCCTTAACTCAAAATCAAAATTCTTATTTTTATTTTTAAAACTTTCAATTTTTTCGTAAACTTTATTTGCTCCTGCTGCTATTCCAGAACTTCCTAAATCTACACTTATTTTAAAATTTTTCATTTTATAATTTATAATTTTTTTGCAAAAATAAAATTATTTATTTTATTTAAATAAATAATTCAAATTTTCAATAAAATAAAAAAATATCAAAATATTGCAAATTTTTATTAATTTGGTTCTAATTCATTTATTATTTCCCTAATAATATTTACTTCATTTAAATATTGCATAGTTACATTTCTAAAAGTTTCTGGAATTCTATTATCAGTATAGCTCGTATTATCAAGTATATAAGGTCTTATAAAAGATTTTTCATCACTGTCTCCCTCCAAAAATAGTCGTCTTGATTCAGCCAATCTCCATTCTTTTTTATAAACATATTTACTTTTATCAGAGATAGAATTTTCAGAAACAAAAGCAATAAATAACTTACAATTTTTAATTTGTTTGTTTATTTGTTTTTCATAAACTGCTCCTGCATCTAATTTTGCTTCATCATACCAAACATTTACTCCACTTTCTTCTAATTTATTTTTAATGTTAAAAACAATATCTCTATCCTTAGAATTAAAACTCAAAAAAACAAGTCCTTTATATCTTTTTCTAACATGTTTTCTATTATATTCCATCCATTTATCATATAAATTATTTATGAAATTTATAGAATTACTTATATCTGTTTCAGGAATTTTAAAAATTTCTGCTTTATAATGAAGTAAAAAAGTATTAAATTCAGAATTATTTTCATTATGATCTTCTGCAATAAAACGAACTTTTTCTCCTTTTGAATAAGGCTCGTAAGATATTGTTCTGATAAAAAATCTATGTAACCAATCAGGTAAATTACAAGCGATGAACAATAAATTTTTTCCGTCAATTTCGTCGCTTAATTTTAAAGTTAATTGATTTTCATTTATTAAAGAATAAAAATATTCTAATATTTCTTCTTCTGTTTTTGCATAAAATCCCTTATTTTTTATACTTCCAAGCACATTAAAAACCGTAGCTTTGGAATTTTTATTAAAATTTTTTATGAAATTACTACTGTTCAAAGAAAAATTTATAATTTCTATTTTTTCGTTTCCTTTACATCTTATTTTTTTCAAAGCTTTTTCCATAAAATCATCAAAAGTTATAGAAATAAAAATTTTAAAATCAGTTATTTTTGCTAATTTTTCTAATGGTTCGAGATTTATATCTTCATTTTTTATGTCATTAAATATTGGTTTTATGATACTTTTTACAAGAGTTTTATTTTGATGTTTTAAAATAAATTCCTGAAAACTCATACGTCCATGATAAATTCCAAGTCTTTCAGAAATTTTTTGTGTTAAATAATCGTGAAGCGGAATATTAAGATTTCCTTGTTTAATTAAAATTAAATCACTTCCAATAATTGGAACAATTAAATTCTCTTTCAAAAGCGTTAATAAAATATCCCAGTTAAAATCTTTATTCATAAATTTTTTTTTGCAAAAATGAAATTTTTATTTCAAAAAAAAATAAAAATTTTGATAATTTTTTCGAAAATTTTATTAATTTTGAATAATTATTAAAAAAATAAAATTATGGAAAATAATAAGGATGATAAAAAGATTAATTATTCTGGCATCAATTTGAAAAAAATTGAAAGTATTGTAAATATAGAAAAAAAAGACAATGATTCTAAATTTGAAAAATGGTTTTCTTTTCATTATGAAACATCAATTATTTTTGCCTAGTTATAATGAGGAAAAATTATTGATTAGTTTTATAGCTCCAATTCTTTTTAGTGTGGATTTTAATTTTGAGGACATAAAAGATTGGTATAGCAGTTGGTTGCAAGGCGAATTAAATGGTTTTAAATTTAGCGGAAAACCAGATTTTATGGTTGCAAAAGGAAAAAAAACACCAGAAAAACCGTATTTTTTTATTCAAGAATTCAAAAGAACACAAAATACATCAGACCCAGAAGACCAACTTCTTGCCGAAATGCTTGTTGCAATGGAGATAAATAAAACAAATATTTTTCACGGAGCTTTTATTATCGGTCAAAATTGGTTTTTTGTGGTGGTGGAAAAATTAAAATCTGGAAATTATGAATATTTTGTTTCGAGACAATTCGATAGTCTAAATATTGAAAATTTGAGACAAATTTATATAAATTTGCAAGCAGCAAAAAAATTATTTTGTAATATAAAATAAAAAATAAAATTATGGAAAATAATAAGGATGACAAAAAGATTAATTATTCTGGCATCAATTTGAAAAAAATTGAAAGTATTGTAAATATCACAAAAAAAATAAATCATA
>NBLL01000053.1 GCA_002084355.1 Bacteroidetes bacterium 4572_128
GCCAATTTTTTAATGATTTAAAAAAAAATTTTTTCAAAATTCGTCCAAAATTTTAAGATTTTTAAAATTAAAAAAATATTTTCAAAAAAAACGCCAATTTTTTAATGATTTTAATTTATTAAAAAAAATTTTTTTTCAAAAAACGGCATTTTTTATGAATTTTTAAATTATAAAAAAAAAATTTTTTCCAAAAAACGGCAATTTTTTAACATTTTTTATTAAAAAAAAATTTTTTCCAAAAAACGAAAAATTTTTAACATTTTTTATTTAATTTTTTTTTGAAATAAATTTTATAATCTATTATTTAATTTTTTTAATTTATCTGTTTTCCAACTTTCAAAATTATTTATTTTTATTTGTTCTCTTGCTTCTCTAACTAATTCTAAATAAAAAGCTAAATTATGAATACTTGCAATTTGAGCGGCAAGTCTTTCATTAGATTTTATTAAATGTCTCAGATATGCTTTCGAATAAAAATTATCCACAAAAGATTTTCCATTCTTATCTATTACAGAAAAATCTTTTTCCCATTTTTTATTTTTAATATTTATAGTTCCTTCTGATGTAAAAAGCATTCCATTCCTTGCATTTCTTGTTGGCATCACACAATCAAACATATCAACACCAAGAGCAATTCCTTCTAAAATATTTGCGGGAGTTCCTACTCCCATTAAATAACGAGGTTTTTCTTCCGGAAGAATATTGTTCACAATTTCTAGCATTTCATACATATCTTCTGTTGGTTCACCAACAGATAAACCTCCTATTGCATTTCCTTCTCTTTCGAGAGATGCTATTGTTTCAGCAGATATTTTTCTTAAATCTTTATAAACACTACCTTGAACTATAGGAAAAAAAGTTTGTTGATGATTATATCTTATTTTCGTTTTGTCAAAATGTTCTATTCCTCTTTTTAACCATCTATGAGTCAATTCCATAGATTTTTTTGCATAATTAAAATCACAAGGATAAGGAGTACATTCATCTAATGCCATCATAATATCAGCACCAATAATTCTTTGTGTATCTACGACATTTTCCGGAGTAAAAATATGTTTTGAACCGTCTATATGCGACCTAAAAATTGCTCCTTCTTCTGTTAGTTTCCTTTTTTGAGAAAGCGAAAAAATTTGATAACCACCACTATCTGTTAAAATTGGTTTATTCCAATTCATAAATTTATGCAGACCGCCTGCTTCTTTCAAAACATCAATACCCGGACGTAAATATAAATGATATGTATTTCCTAAAATTATTTGTGCTTTGATTTCTTCTAATTCTCTTTGATGAACAGCTTTTACTGTCCCAAGAGTTCCAACAGGCATAAATATTGGAGTTTCAATTTTCCCGTATGATGTTGTTATTTCACCAAGCCTTGCTTTTGTTTTTGTATCTTTATTAATTATTTTGAATTTCATAAAAAATTTTTTTAATAATTTTTTTTTTTGAATTTAAAAAAATACAATTTAAATTTTTTTTGTAATTTTGTTTTATTTTTTATATGAGAAATTACAATTTTTATAAAATGCTAGGAAATAATGTTTTTTTATTTTTTATTTTTGTTATGTTTTTTAATTCTTTTTCAAAAGCACAAGAAATTAAAAAATATGAAAAAAAGGAATTTATTAGAGAAGATGGTAGATATTTTATAAATAAAGAACTGCCAATTTATTTACGTTTAGCAAATAAAAAAGAAGAAAACGCAGAAAGTCATTTACTTGAAAGTGAATCTAGTAAAGATTTTGTCAATCCATTTTATTTTACAAAAGAAGGAAAAAATATTTTAAAACTTTCTGTTAAAGTTTTAAAAAATGGACGAAAAAAAAACATCAATTTTGAAGTTTATGCCGATGGAGAATCTCCAATTTCAGGTATTAATTTAAACAATTCTTATCTTTATAAAAAAAATAAACATATTTATACTTCTGATACTGTTATTCCACTTATATCTAATGATAAATTATCTGGAGTTCAAGAGATAAATTTTTCTGTAAAAGGAAAGGATTTTCAAAAATATGAAAATGGAATTTTTTTAAAATACGGTGAAGGTGAACAAAATATTAAATATTATTCTGTTGATAATGTCGGCAATGTAGAAAAATTAAAAGAGCAAAAAATTATTATGGATTTAACTCCTCCTATCAGTAAACCAACAATAAATGTAGATTATCATTTGCTAATAGATAGCATGGGAAAAGAGCATCATATTGCTTCTCAGCGTTCTAATATTTCATTAAATGCTGTGGATACTTCTGCAGGAGTTGATAAAATTTTTTGTCAATTGAATGGTGAAAAAATGCACATTTTCAAAAAAAATATTTCATTAAAAAATTTAATTCAAGATAAACATCATTTAAAACATTATTCTATAGACAATGTTAAAAATCAAGAACTATTAGAAGATTTTGTTTTTCAAGTTGATAGCTCGCCACCTATAGTTATAGAAGAAATCCTTGGTAATATGTTTATGGCTTCTGGCGTTTCTTTTACTTCAGGAAGAAGTAAATTTAAGATAAAAGCAGAAGATAATATTGCGGGAGTAAAAGAAATTTTATATCAAATAAATGATAATGAAATAAAAAAATATACAAAAGAATTTTATTTGCCATCAGAAATAAGACAGATTACAATTACATATTGGGCATTGGATAATGTAAATAATAAAAGTGGTTTTGTAAAAAGATATAATAGAAAAGAAGTATATATGGATTTAGCTGGTCCAGAATTGAATCATAAATTTGAAGGACCAACTTTTAAAATATTTGAAAAAGATACTATAATTATAAGTCCAAAAACGAAAATTATTCTCATAGGAAAAGATGAAGGTGCTTCTTTAAAAAAAATAGAATATGAAGTGGATAAAGAGGAAAAAAAATTATATGATAAAGATACTTCTTTTACAATTTCAAAAAAAGGAAAACATAGAATAGTTTATTATGGTTTTGATAATTTAGATAATAGGAATTACGCATATTTTTATTGTAAAGTAGATAATACTCCTCCGGTTTTAGAATGGCATTTTAGTGTAAAATCTATTGGGAAAAAATTAATGAAATTCAAAAAAACTGATGTTTATCCGACTTATGTTAAATTGTATCTCGCAGCAACAGATGACGAAGTTGGTACAAAAAAAATATTTTATAAAGTAAATAAAGAAAAAGAAAAAACATATATAAAAGAGATTTCTTTCAAAAAGAAAAGAAATAATATAGTAAAAGTTCGTGTTATTGATGAGTTAGGAAACGAAGCAAAACACGAAATTCGTTTCATCATAGATGAAAGTAATAAAGAAAATGAATAATATTTTTTTAATAAAATTAAATTGAAAATTTTGGACGAATTTTGAAAAAATTTTTTTTTTAATTCACTCAAAATTTTAATACTTTTAAAAATCAAAAAAAAATTTTTCAAAATTCATTCAAAATTTTAATGGTTTTTGATAAAAATCTTTCCGTAAATTATATTTCAATTTAATATTGTTCTAAATATTAAATATAATAAATACAAAATTTAAATTGATTTTCTATAAAATATCTCAAAAAATGCATTTTAAAAAATATTTTATAATTTTAAATTTTTATTATTTTTACAAAAAATTATATTATGTTTTTTTTAAAAAAAAGTTTACTAAGCAAAGTTATTTTATATTTCATTCTTATTGTGTTTTTATCACTTATTATTTTGATAGGTAATAGAATTTCAAATTTTAATCAAGAAATTGTTTATAGAAAAAAAGTACTTGAAAATAATATTAGGAACGAAGTAAAAAGAAATTTAGAAGTTGTTTATTCTTTAATGGAATATAATTTTTCTATGGGAATAGAAAAAGAAGAATTTTTAGATTTTTTACGTATTTTAAAAAAAGATAAAAGCTATTTTTTCGCTATTAGTTTAGACGGAAAATCATTGGTTTCAGAAAATGATGAAATGAGAAATAAAAAAATAAAAAATTTATCTGATATTCATGGTTTTCTTTTTATTCAAGAAATGATAGATTTATCTAATAAATATGGTGAAGGTTTTGTAGAATATAAATTTAAAGAAAAAGAAACAAAAGAAATTTATGAAAAAGTTTCTTTTGTAAAAAAATTTGGTGCTTGGAATATAATTATAGGAACAGGAAAATTAAAAAATGAAATTAATGATATTCTTTATAAGAATAAAAAAATCCTTTATAGACATTTATTTATTCAAATTTCATTGATGTTAATTACGTTTTTTGGTTTACTTATTCTTGTAATTTTTATTTTGAAGAAAAAATTTATTAAACCTATTTTATTACTAAAAAATTATTTAGATATATTAGCAAAAGGAGATCTACCTAGTAATTTTAAATTTACAGATGAAAATGAAATTAAAGGTATGATAAGATCTATAAATATTCTTACAAATAATTTAAAAAATACAAGAAAATTTGCTCTGGAAGTTGGAAAAGGTAATTTTAAAACTTCTGTGAATGTGTTTGGAAATAAAGGAGACTTAGGAAGAGCATTAGTAGAGATGAAAGATAGTCTTCATAGAGTTGCAAAAGAAAAAGAGAAGCAAGAAATAGATGAGGAAAATAGGAATTGGTCTATCAGAGGTCTTGCTAAATTTGGAGATATTTTAAGAGAAAATAATTCTAATATGGAAGATTTAAGTTATATTATAATAAAAAATCTTATTCATCATATGAAAGCAAATCAAGGTGCTTTTTTTGTAATAAATAAAGATGACGAAAATAACATTTTTATAGAATTGGTTAGTGCTTTCGCGTATAAAAGACGAAAAAAATTAGATAAAAATATAAAATTAAATGAGGGTCTTGTTGGAATTTGTGTTGTAGAAGGAAAAACAACTTATTTAACAGAACTTCCAGATGATTATATTAATATTACTTCTGGACTTGGAGATGCACCTCCAAATAGTTTACTAATAGTTCCATTGAAACTAAATGACGAAATTTATGGTGTTGTTGAAATTGCGTCTTTTGATAAGTTTGAAAAATTTGAAATTGATTTTGTAGAGAAAATTGGAGAAAATATAGCTTCTAAAATTGCAAATGTTAAAATTAATTTTAAAACTAAAAAACTTCTTAGAGAATCAGAAGAAAAAACAAAAGAAATGAAACGACAAGAAGAAAAAATGCGTCAAACATTAGAAGCTTTACAAATATCTGAAAAACAAGCACATATAAAAGAAGAAAAATTAATTCAAATTTTAAGAAAAACTAGAAAAAATGAAAATACACTAAGAAAGAAATTAAAAGAATTAAAAAATATAAATTAAATTAAAAAAAAAATATATTTTTGCAAAAATAAAGATAATAAATTATTCTATATGATTGGTCCTTGGCAAATTGCTTTAGTTTTATTTATAGTTTTAATTCTTTTTGGCGGAAAAAAAATCCCCGAATTAATGAAAGGGATTGGAAAAGGTATTACAGAATTTAAAAATGCACGTAAGGAAGAAGATAAAGAATCAAGTAAAAAAACAGATAAAAATGTATAATTCTTTAAAAGAAATTCAGAATAAATTATATAATAAAAATTTACAAATGGAAGAAATTGTAAAATTTTATTTAGGAAAAATATATAAACATAATAAAGAGATTAATGCTTTTTTAGAGATTTTTGAAGAAGAAGCTTTAGAAAAATCTAAAATTATTCAAAAAAAAATTTTAGAAAAAAAAGCTGGAAAACTTGCTGGTCTTGTAGTTGGTATCAAAGATAATATTTGTTATAAAGACCATAAATTAAGTGCTTCCTCTAAAATTTTAGAAAATTTTACATCTTTATTTAGTGCAACTGTTGTAGAAAGAATGTTAAAAGAAGATGCAATTATCATTGGTCGTTTAAACTGCGACGAATTTGCAATGGGTAGTTCCAATGAAAATTCTGCTTTTGGAAATGTAAAAAATCCATTAGATAAAACAAGAGTTACTGGTGGTTCTTCTGGAGGTTCTGTTGCTGCTGTTTCTGCTAATATGTGTATGATTGCTTTGGGTTCAGATACAGGTGGCTCTGTTAGACAACCTGCTTCTTTTTGTAATTTATTCGGTTTAAAAACAACTTATGGTAGGGTTTCCAGACATGGGTTAATTGCTTATGCTTCATCTTTTGACCAAATTTCGCCAATGACAAAAAATATAGAAGATGCTGCTTTAGTCTTAGAAGTTATTTCTGGAAAAGATAATTTCGATGCAACTGTATCGTCAGAGATAGTTCCAAATTATTATAAGGAAATTAAAAACTTAGATTTTTCAAAGAAAAAATTAAAAATTGCTTATTTAAAAGAAACTATAGAACATAATGGATTAGATAAAGAAATAAAAAATAAAATTTTAAATATTATAAAAGATTTAAAAAATCTTGGTCATAATTTAAAAGACATTGAATTTCCTTATTTAGATTATCTTGTTCCTACTTATTATGTTTTAACTGCTTATAGAAGTATTAAAAAAACAAAAAACTTAAAAGATAATATTATAAAATCACGCAGTGAAGCTTTTGGTAAAGAAGTGAAAAGAAGAATAATGACGGGAACTTTTGTTTTAAGTGCAGGTTATTATGATGCTTATTATTCTAAAGCTCAGAAAGTCAGAAGATTAATTTATAATAAAACCATAGATATTTTTAAAGATTATGATTTTATAATTTTACCAACGACAGCAACAACAGCTTTTAAATTTGGCGAAAAAGGAGAAAATCCAATTTCTATGTATTTGGAAGATTTATTTACTGTTCATGCAAATTTGGCAGGAATTCCTGCAATTTCTGTACCTGTTGGAAAACATTCTAATGGTATGCCTTTCGGAATACAAATTTATGCTCCTCATTTTCATGAAAGCAAAATGATGGCTTTTGCAAATTATTTGAATAATTTATAAAACCGAGTAAAAAAAAACATTTGAAACTTAAAAATTTCAAATGTTTTTTTCAAAAAAACAAATATTTTTAATATTAAAAAAAATTCAAGCTGTACAAACTCAAAAAATCACCTGTTTTTTTGAAAAAGTTTTTTGCAAATTATAAAGTTCATAAAAAATTGATGTTTTTTGGAAAAAATTTATTTTCAATAAATTTTTTCAATTTTACAAGCCCAAAAAATTAGCATTTTTTTGAAAAAAATTTAGGTTTGTACAGGTGAATTTTTTTTTTCAAAATTTACGTTTTTTTTTAATTATTTGAAAAAAAAATGAGGTTTCAAAAAATCAATATTCTAATACCCATATTTTTTTAAAATTTTCTTTTTTTGAAATTTTCTTAATTTCTTCCTCAATATTTTCTAAATCTTTTATTTTATCAAATAAAACATAATATAAATCTCTTGTTTCATTGTAAGCAATTTTCAAATTTTGTTTTTCTTTTTTTAAATCCGTTGCGTCTTTTTTTGAAAAAAATGTTGCCACAAGGAAATAATATGCACTTTCCAATTTTTCTTTGTTTTCTAAATTTAATATTTTATCATTTTTTACACTATAAAAAATATTTTTTTCTATCAAATTTGATAGAAAATTTTTACTTTTTTTATTTTCTTCAACAATTTCTGTGCTGTCCAAATAAGCAAATTCTTCATCTAAATTTTGCAAATCAAATTCATTAGGATTATTTTTATTATCTAATTTTATTTCTGTAGTATCATCTAAGTATGCAAATTCCTCGTCTAAATTTTTTAATTCTTCAGCTATTTCATTAAATTTTTTTGCTTTTTTTATTTCTTTTTTTAGGCTATCAATTTTTGATAAGTAAAAAACAGGCTTTTTATTATTTGTTTTTTTATTATCTTTCTTAATATCTTTTTTAATATTTTTTTTCTTAAAAATAATTTTATTCTTATCTTTTTGCAAAGTATCGTTTTCTATAGGTCTAAAAAATTTTGTCATTTTCCATAGGAAATTATCTATATTTTTTGATATTTTTTGTTTTTCCTTTCTTCTATTTTTTGGTTTTCTAAACCAATTTCCAGGGGATAAAGTATAATTTAAACCAAAAGAAAATCCTTTCATCTCAATCATTCTTGCAGAAACTCCAATTCTGTCAAAGAAAAGAATATTTACTCCAGTATTAATTTTGTCAGAATCATATTCTAAAATAAAATTAATATTATTTTTATAATTCAAAGAAATTCCATAAAAAGTTCCCAATAAATAAGGATGATAACCTTCCTCTTTTATTTCTACACTTTTATCAACATTTAATTTTGTATCTAAAGCATATCCAAGATGTATTCCCCAATAAATATCTTTATTTTCACTTTTGAAATTTTTTGATGCAACCATATAAACAGCGGAAGAATATTTTGTATCAGTAGAAAATAAATCATGAGCTCCTAAGCTTATATCTGGCAATATTCTTTGTTCAGAAAATAATTTCAAACGTAATTTAAAAGAACGGTCGCCAATTCCATAATGAGAAGTTTTTCTTTTATCATTATTTTTAATCAATGAAGCAGTTATTTGCATAAAAGGCAAGAAGTTAACAGAAACAGAAGTGATATATTCATCATAACCTTTTCTAACAAAGGCATAATCAGAAGAAATTGTATTTACACTTATTGTAATATCTTTATCTTTCCCAAAATGTGCATTTGGAATTAAAATTAAACCTGGATTACCAGCCACAGATGTCATAGAATTAATAAGAATTTTATTATCTTTTTTTTCTTGCGAAAAAATAAAAAAACAAAAATTCAAACTAAAAAAAACAATTAAAAAATATTTATTCAACATAAAAAATATTTAAAATAAATGCAAAAATAATATTTTTTATTTTTTGAAAAAATAAAAAAAAATGATTTTTTATTTGGATATTAAAAATTTATATTTATCTTTGCCCAAAATTGGCGAGGTAGCTCAGCTGGTTAGAGCGCATGATTCATAATCATGAGGTCGCGAGTTCAAGTCTCGCTTTCGCTACAAAAAATATTGTTTGCAAAAACAATATTTTTTTTTTTTAAATAAAAATCTATAAAAAAGATTTTTCATAAAAAATTATGAGAAAAATTTCAGCAAATTATATTTTTCCAATTTCTTCTATGCCGTTAAAAAATGGAATTATCATTTTAAATGATAAAAATAAAGTTGTAAAAATTATTGATACAAAAGGAAATTTAAAAGAGATTGAAAATTTAGAATTTTATAATGGAATTATAGCACCAGCTTTTATAAATGCTCATTGTCATTTAGAGCTTTCATTTTTGAAAAACAAAATCAAAAAAAAACAATTACTTGGTAATTTTATTTTAAATTTAATAAAAGAAAAAAATAAGAATATAGAAAAAAATCTTAAGTTAGATTTTATAAAAAAAGCGGATAATGAAATGAAAAAAAATGGAATTATTGCTGTTGGCGATATTTCTAATGAAGAAATTAGCTTTCCTGTGAAATCAAAAAGTAAAATTTTTTATCATAATTTTATAGAAATTTATTCTTTGGATAATTCTAAATCAGATTTAATTTTTGAAAAAGCAATTTTTTTTTTATCAAAAATATCAAAAAAATTTAAAAATTTGGTATTTTCAATAGTTCCACATTCTCCTTATTCTGTTTCTGATAATTTATTTGAAAAAATAAAAATATTTTCTCAAAAAAACAATAATATTATTTCTATTCACAATCAAGAAACAGAAAGTGAAAATGAATTGTTTTTTTCAAAATCTGGACATTTATATGAAAATTTAAAAAAATTAAATTTAGATTTATCAAAATTTTCAAAAAAAGAAAAAACTTCTATAGAATTTTTTTTTCCAAAAATTTCAAAAAAAAACAAAATTTTATTGGTTCATAATACTTTTACTTCAGAAAAAGACATTAATTTTTTAAAAAAACATTTAGAAAAAATATTTTTTGTTTTATGTCCGTCTTCAAATTTATTTATAGAAAATAAATTGCCAAAAATTGATTTATTTTATAATAAAAATTTGAATGTAGCCATCGGAACAGATAGTCTTGCTTCTAATGAAAAATTATGTATTTTAGAAGAATTAAAAAAAATACAAAATAAATTTCCAGAAATACCATTGGAAAATTTATTAAAATGGGCAACAATAAATGGGGCAAAATCTTTAAATTTAAATGAAAATTTCGGACAAATAAAAGTCGGTAAAAGAGCATATTTGAACTTAATTGAAAATGTCGATTTAAAAAATATGAAATTAAAAAATGCCAGTAAAATTAAAGTTTTAAATTTTTAATAAAAAAAATTAAACTTTTTTTGTATATATAAGTTTTTATTATTAAAAAATAATTTTTTTAAAAAATTATTTAACTTTGTAAAAAATTAATAAAAAAATTATGTTTAAAAAATATGTGGCTGCTATCTCTGTTGTGGTTTTGTTTATATCAATTTTTTTTATGGGTAAGATTTATATAGAAAAAGATGTTTTATCTGAAGAAAATGGTTTAAGCAATATTGTTGCTGAAGAAATTAGTCAAGAGATTTTTAGTCTCGGCAATGATTATAAGAATATCATAGAAGAGAAAAATAAAAATATGAATAAACTTTTTGAACAGATTAACAAAAAAAATGACCAGATAAATAAATTTCAAGATAGGATAATTTCTGATAAAACTTCTGTTCAAGAAGTGAATTAACTGTGATAAAAAGAACATATCATTCAAAAGAATTAAAATATGTTGCCGAAATAAAAAAATTAAAAACCAAAATAAAAAAATTAGAAAAAAAAGTCAAAGAAAATAAAAGCTTACATAAGCAAATAGATGTTTTAGAAAGCGAAATTTCTGTATATAAGATTTTTAACGATTCATATATAAAAATAAAAAGTATAAAAATAGATTTTTTATCAAAAAAAGATATTAAATTACATTTAATTTATAAAAATGTAAAGCTTTTAAAAAAGCTAAGTAATTATGATTTTTATTTAGAAGTGAAAATATTTCCTTTAAATAAAAATGGAAAGAAAAAAAGAATCTTCAATAAATCAGCAAATATTTTCAACTTGGAATTGGGTAAAAAATCTAATATTAAACATAAATTTACTTCTACTCAGAATTTATTTACTTCTGGAAATTTTTTGTTTGAGATAGAAACTATAGATAAAAAATCTAATAAAAGATTTAAGTTTTTAAAAGTTTGGTGTGAAAAACAAATGCTTGGCGAAGTAAAAATTCTTAAAACAGAACAAAGAAACGTATTTTAAAAAATATTATGAAAAAAATCAAATCTATTTTCTTTAAATCTAATTTGTTAATTCGTTTAATATACATAAATATAGCGGTTTTTTTAGCTGTTAATTTATTAGATATTTTTTATTTTTTATTTAATTTTAAATCGGCTCAAAATTTTATCATAGAATATTTTTCTGTTCCATCCAGTATAAATAAGTTGCTTTTTCGTATTTGGACACCAATTTCTTATATGTTTTTACATGAGGATTTTTTACATATATTGTTTAATATGCTTTGGTTATATTGGTTTGGGAAAATTTTTTTACATCTTTTTGATGAGAAAAAACTTTTAACTGTTTATATATATTCTGGTCTTTCTGGAGCGTTTTTATATATTTTATCATTTAATATTTTTCCAGTTTTTCATGAAACTTTAATTTTTTCTCGTGCACTTGGTGCTTCTGCTTCTGTTTTAGGTATAGTTATTGCGTCAGCAATTTATAGACCGAATATTTCTCTTCGTTTTTTATTTATTGGAGATATAAAAATAAAATATATTGCAATTTTTAGTGTTCTTTTAGATATTTTGAGAATTAATTCAGAGAATTCAGGTGGTCATATTGCTCATCTTGGTGGTGCGATTTTTGCTTATTTTTTTATTAAAAAATTAGAAAAAGGAGAAGATATTTCTGTTAAATTTAATTTGTTTTTTGATAAATTTTTATATTTTTTCATAAAAAAAACAAGCTTTAAAGGTTCTAAAAATAGAGATTTTAAATATTCAAAAAATAAAGATTTTAATTCTTTTTCACAAGATAATTTGGAGTTAAATGAGAAAAATATTGATAAAATTTTAGATAAAATAAAAGAAACAGGTTATACTAGTTTAAATAAAAAAGAAAAAGAATTACTATTTAAAATGAAAAATAATTAAAAAAAAATAAAAAATATTTTTTTTTAATTAAAATTGTTTTTTTTTTATTAATTTTGTTTTGAAAAAACAAATTTTAAATTAAAATTTTGTTTTTTTTATTTTAAAATAAAATATTATTTTTGTAAAAAAATTAAAAAAAATTAAATGTATGCAAGTGAAAAATAAACAAATTTCAAATAACAGTTGTTCTCAAGCTTTTTTTATAGAAAAATTTTCTATAAAAAATAAAGTTTTAAAAGCTTGCTTATTGCTATTTGCATTTTTTTCTGTAAATATTTTTTATGGTACACCTATAACTAATGATGTATCAGAAGATATTACAAATAATCTAATAGAGCAAGGTTTTGAAAACGTTGCCACTGTTGTAGATGGCAAACAAGTACTTATTACTTATGAAAATAGAGCATATCGTTTTGAAGTAAAAGCTATTAAAGAAATCTCTAAAATTGTGATGCCTTTGATCAAAGATAAATATGAAAATTTAGTTCTCATTGTTCAAAATTGTGCTATTCCAGTTGTTTATGTAAATATTCCAGTTTCTGCTTACAAAGATTTTATGGAAGAGAAAATTACTGGTGAAGAGTTTTCAAATCTTGTTATTGCTTCTGTTGATACAGATACTTACAGGACAAGTTTTGACGGTTTAGATAAAAAGAATTCTTCTATGAGGAAATTTGATTTAGAAATTGTACCTCAATTAGGTTTAATTTTGGGAGCTGAAGAAGATGCTTTTATGCACGTATTGAATGTTGCTCCAAAACTTAGTACTTCACTATGGAAAGGAATTTTTTCACATCCATTACTGCTGGATATTTTACAAATTATGTTTACGGTATAGATTTTGAATTAGGTAAATTTTTAATGGGAGATAAGCTTTTAATAAAAGGTAAAATTTCTTATACTGGAAATATGATGTATTTGAAAAAAGGTACGAAAAGTATTTGGACCTCTAAAATTTATGACGAAAAAACTGTTGAATACTCTGACATGTATTATCTCAGTGGAGATATTGGTATAGAGTATCGTTTTCCAGAATATGATTTGACAGCAGGAATTTCTTATGGAAAATTTCTTTATTTCAAAGAAGCATGGAAATTTGAATTTACTCGTCAATTTGATGAATTTAATATAGGTTTTGTTGCAACAAATATAGATGAGGGTACTAATGTTGGCTTTCAGATGGCAATACCAATTTATCCAAAAAAATATAAAACTAAAAATTTCCGTATAAGACCGTCTAGTTATTTTCAATATACCTATTTTGCTAATAGCAATATGGTTTCTGAATATAATAATGGAAATAGTTTAAGTAAATTTTTTGGAAATGTTAATCCATATTTCATAAAAAACCAATTATCGGAAGATATAAATTGGTAAAATTTTAAATTATTATATAAAAATTCAATTTTATAGTTATGAAGAATAAAAAATTTATTATATTTAGCTTTACGATTTTATTTTCTCTTGTTTTTGTTTGGCAGGGATGTAAATTCGAAAAAATAGAAAACCCTTACAGCGATGAAAAATTCGATGCTCCGGAGCTTACATATTTTTGGAAAGGTCAGGTTACTGATTTGAAAAATGTAGATTTAGATATGTCCGGAACAAAGGTAAGTTATACGTCTACAGATGGAGAAACCAGAGAAACAGTGGTTGAAGGAAATAATTTTTCTTTTTCGTCTGATAAACCATTTAGTGGAGATTACAATATAATTGTTGAAAAAGACAATTATATTGCAAGTAATAAACAATTTGTTTATAAGAATGCAAAATTTCGTCCATTAGTTATTTCTAATTTCAAAATGAAGCAATTAAATGCTCCTCAAAATATGAAAGCTGGAGATGAAATTATTTTTCAAGAAGGAGAATCTGGTGTAAAAATTATAGCTAGTGTTCCAGAAGGTACTATATTTACTCTTAATGGTGTTGAAATGGATAATGTAGATATTATTATCACACCAATAGAATCTGGATATCTTGATGGTGAAAAAAATATAAAAGAAGGAAAAATGGGAATGGATCTTGCTACTTTTGATTTAGAACCAAAAGGTTTACAATTTGATAATCCTATGACATTGAAAATTACTCC
>NBLL01000054.1 GCA_002084355.1 Bacteroidetes bacterium 4572_128
TTTTTCTCCAAAATCGGCATTTTTTTAATAAAATTATTTAAAAAAATTTTTTCTCCAAAATCGGCATTTTTTTAATAAAATTATTTAAAAAAATTGAATAAAAATTTTTCTTTCTCTATTAAGAAGTTATTTTTTTATCATAAAAATATTTTTTTTTTAATTTTTTATTTTTATTGAAAAATATAATTTATATTGCGTTTTTATAAAAATTTTTTTTTTAAAAATCCGCACAAATTTTTAAAAAAAAAATTTTCAAAATTTTTAAAAAAAAGAGATGTTAAAAAAAATTTATTTGCAAATTTTTATTTGCGTGTTTTATTTGAGCTTTGCTTTTGCTCAGGAAAACAAGTTAAAGAATTAAAGTTGAAAAATGGTTTAACTGTTTTTCTTAATGAAGACAATACACAACCAACAGTTTACGGTGCAGTTGTTGTGAAAGGTGGGGCAAAAAGAGACCCTAAAGATGCCACAGGTATTGCTCATTATTTAGAGCATATGTTTTTCAAAGGTACAGAAGATATTGGAACTGTCAATTACAAGAAAGAAAAAGTCTATCTTGATAAAATAAGCGTTTTATATGACAAAAGAAAAAAAGCAAAAACAGAAAAAGAACGAGATGCTATTTTAAAAGAAATTACTGCTTTAACAACTAAGGCAAATGAATTTGCTATTCCTAATGAAATAGACAAAATTTTGGAAAATATGGGTTGTGAAAATGTAAATGCTTTTACAAGTCATGATGCAATTGTTTATTTCAATTCAATGCCGTCTAATCAAATTGAAAGATGGTTAGAAGTTTATAGTAATAGATTTGAGAAGAACTTAACAAACGTATGTATAAAGTTCATCCTTATGGACAACAAACAGTTCTTGGGTCAGTAGAGCATTTAAAAAATCCTTCTTTGAGTAAAATGTATGAGTTTTTCAAAACTTATTATGTTACTAATAATATGGCTTTAGTTTTATCGGGAAATTTCAAAAGCAAAGAAATTATTCCAATAATAGAAAAAAAGTTTGGTAAATTAAGAAGTGGAAAAGTTCCTAAATTGCCATTATGGAAAGAAAAAGAATTTAATGGTAGAGAATTTTTTGAAGTTGCAATGACACCTATGAACGCTGGTATTATCGGATTTAGAACCGTAAAAAAAGGACATAAAGATGAAATAATTCTTGAAGTTATGAATAATGTGCTTTCTAACAGTTCAGGAACAGGTCTTTTGGATAAATTAATTACTGATGGGAAAATTATGCAAGCTGGAGTAAATTCTTCTTTGCAAATTGATATGGGTGCATCTATGTTTATTTTTATTCCAAGAATTATGGGACAATCATTAGAAGAAGCAGAGAAATTGGTTATGGGGAAAATTAACGAATTAAAAGATGGTAAATTTGATGATGAATTTGTAAATGCAATAAAAGTTCAATTGGATAAAGATTTTCAAAGAGGTTTTGAAAAAATTCAATCTAGAACATTAAGTATAGTTTTTAACTTCTTGGAAGGAAAATCATGGAAAGAATATTTAAAATATTCTGAAGAATTATCAAAAGTTACAAAAAAAGATATTATCAGAATAGCGAAAAAATACTATGGTAAAAATTACTTAGTAATGTACTCAAAAATGGGAAGACCTGATAAAAAAAAATTAGAGAAACCAAAACATAAACCTAAGGCAAATCTTAGCAATTCTGAAGCAAAATCTGATTATTTTAAATCTCTTGATAAAATAAAAATTAGAAGTGAAAAACCTAAGTTTATAAGTTTTTCTGATGCAAATAGTAAAGAACTTTCTGAACGAATTAAATATGGTGTTGGTTCACGCGAAATGCCAATTTTAAAAGAAACTGCTTCTTATTTAAGTTATCTTGGCACAGAAGAAAAAGTTTTTGAAAAATATAAAAAAGATCTTCAAAAAATTGGTGCAGATATTTATATAACTTGTTCTGATAATTATTTCTCAATTTCTGTGGAAGGTATGGATAAATATTTAAAAGAAACTTTAACTTTATTGAAAGAATTTTTAGAAAAAGTAAAAAAAGACGATAGTAAAATTGATATTTTAAAATCAAACTCTGAGATGACTTTGCAAACAGAAGACAAAACTCCAAATACTGTCGGACGTGCTTTGATGGAATATGCTTTATATAAGAAGAAATCGAGTTTTATAAATAGATTAGTTCCTTCGGAAATTGCTAATTTAAAAGGCGAAAAATTATTAGCATCTTTTATGGATGTTCAAACTTATGAGCAAGATATTCATTATGTTGGGAAAATTCCTTTAAAACAAGTGGAAAATATTCTTAAAAATACTTTACCTTTAAAAAAGGCTACGAAAAAAAGTAAGTCTCCGATGTCCAGAAAGCGAGAAAAATTTGGCGGTGGAATGTCTTCTCTTCTTTTTCAAGAAATTAGAGAGTTTCGTTCTCTTGCATACACTACTTATGGAACTTATTCAACACCATTTTTTGAAAAAGAATCTGGTTTTACTTATGCTTATGTTGGAACACAAGCCGACAAAACTCATGAAGCAATAATTGTTATGAATGATATTTTACAAAAACTTCCTGAAAAACCAGAACGTATGGGAAATATAAAAAATTCACTATTACAGTCTGTAAGCACAAATGCTCCGAGTTTTAGAGGAGTAACTAATGTTGTTGAATCCTGGAGGAAAAAAGGATATAAAAAAGATATTAGGAAAGAAAAAATGCAAACTTATAAAAAAATGTCTTTTAAAGATATTATAGAATTTCATAAAAAAAATATTGCTAGACGTCCAGTATTAATTACTATAGTAGGTAATAAAAAACTTATCAATTTAAAAGAGATTAAAAAACTTGGTAAAATCATAGAAATTAAAAAAGAAGAAATTTTTAAAAAGTAAGATTTTTTAAATTGCATATAAAATATTTTATATGCAATTTTTTTTTAAAAAATTGCATATTTTTCGTTGAATTTATTTCTTTATCTTTTTTTAGTAATTTTTCCAAATTTTTTCTATCATATTCTACAACTTCTCCATTTGAAAAATCAAGAATATATTGTCTCATTTCTGTTGTTTTGTAAATTCCATTTCCCATAGAAAAATTAGAACTATAAGAATATGGATTAATAGATCTTATTTGTGAGATTGTTAAATTTGCTACAAAATGCGACAAACGACCAATTATTCCTATTCGGTTAAATTCGCCATTCCAATTAATATAAATATTCCCTTTTTGACAATAACCCCAAATTTTCTTTTTAGAAATTTTCCTTTCTACACCTTTATTATCAAAAATAATTATATAATTTTGTTTCATAAGTTGTTTAAAAAAATCTAAGCTGCTATAATTTATAGACGTTGTAATTTTATTTTTTGGAAAAGGCTTATTATTTTTGAAAGATTCAAAATTAAAATATAAACCATCTTTAAATTCAATTTTTTTTGTTGTATTTATAAAATTATTTTTTCCATCTTGTGAAAAAGATAAATTGAAAATAAAAATTAAAAAATAAAATAAATAAAAATTCTTTGCCATTTTTTTTTTTATTTTCAAAATTAAAAAAAAAATGGAAATTAGAATAAAAAAAATGCCAAAATTTTTATGCTTTTATTAAAAAGAATTTTTCTCAAAAAATGCTAAAATTTTAATGTTTTTTATAAATAAAAAAAAAAAAATTAAAACGTCAAAATTTCAATAATTTTTTATTGAAAAATAAAAAAAATTGCGTTTTTTGAAAAAAATTTTTAAAATTAAAAAAATGTCTGCATTAAAAATTTATAAAGCTTCAGCTGGTTCTGGAAAAACTTATCGATTAACAGAGGATTATTTAAAACTTATTTTTAAAAATCCTAATATGAAAATTTATAAAAAAATACTTGCAACGACTTTTACAAATAAAGCCGCTGAAGAAATGAAAACGCGTATTTTAAAAGAAATTTTCAATTTATCAAAGGGAGAAAAAAATGGACATTTTGATATTATAAAAAATAAATTTGGATATTCGCCGGAAGAAATAAAACTTTTTTCTAAAAATATTCTTACGCAAATTTTACATAATTATTCGCATTTTTCCATTAGTACAATTGATAAATTTTTTCAAAAGATAATACGTTCTTTTGCAAAAGATTTAAAATTGTCTTCAAGTTTTGAAATAGAATTAAATTCAAATGAAATTCTAAAAAGAGCAACAGAAAATTTATTGAAAAATATTTCCGAAAATAAAGATTTAGAAATATGGATTACAAATTTTGCTAAAGATAAAATTAGAAACGGTAAAACTTGGAATTTAAAAAATGATATTAATGAACTTGCAAAAGAAATTTTTAAAGAAAATTTCTTATCATTAGATGAGGAAAAATTAAAAGTTCTAAAGGATAAAAATTTACTGAGAAATTACCAAAAAAAAGTGAAAAAATTCAAAGATAATTTTGAAAAAAAACAAAAAGAAATTGGAGAAAAAGCATTGAAAATTATAGAAAATAATAATTTGAAATTGACAGATTTTAAATATGGAAAAAGTAGTTTTGCAAATATTTTCAAAAAGATCTCATATAAAAATTTTGATATAAACAAAAGAGCTATAGATGCACAAAATGATATTTCTGTATGGCGTACAGAAAAATCTAAAAAAAAAAAATCCATTGAAAAAGCATATCAAGATGGTGTAAATGAATTACTTATAAAAAGTATTTCAATTTATGAAGAAGATTTTGAAAAATATAATTCGGCTGATATAATTTTAAAATTTTTTTATACACTTGGAATTTTAACTGATATTAGAAAATCTGTTCAAGAATATAATGATAAAAAAAATATTTTTCCAATAGCTTATTCTTCTCGTCTTTTAAACGAAATTATTGACGACGAAGAAACACCTTTTATTTATGAAAAAATTGGAAATTCTTATGACCATTTTATGATAGATGAATTTCAAGACACTTCAAAATTACAATATAAGAATTTTTTTCCATTGATAAATAATTCTATGGCTTTTAAAAATGAAAATTTAATTGTTGGAGATATTAAACAATCAATTTATAGATGGCGAAATAGCGATTGGACTTTGCTTGCAAATAATATTGAAAAAGATTTTTCACATTTTAATGAAAATATTGAATTTAAATCTTTAAAATATAACTGGAGAAGTAAAAAAAATTTAGTTGATTTTAATAACTCTTTATTTTTTTATGCAAGTGAAATTTTAGAAAAATATTTTTCTGTAGATTTAGACGGAGATTTTTCTGATTTAAAAGGACAAATAAAAAGTGCATATTCTACAATATTTCAAAAAATGCCAAAGAAAAATAATGGCGGTTTTGTTGAACTTTCATTTCTCGAATATGATAAAAAGAAAGAGGAAATTGAGGATAAAGTAAAAGAAAATTTAATAAATTCTATAAATAATTTATTAGAAAATAATTATCAAAAAAAAGATATTTGTGTGCTTGTTAGATATGCGAAAGACGGAAAAAAAGTTGCTAACTATTTATTAGAAAGTAATTTTAATGTTATTTCAAATGATAGTCTTTTTATAAAAAATTCGTATGTTGTAAATTTTTTAATTGGAATTTTAAATTATTTTAATGATAGTAAAGATGAATTAAATAAAGTTTACATAAATTATATTTATGAAATTTATATAAAAAATAATTCCAAGAATTTAGATGAAATTTTTTCTTATAATGAAGAAGATTTTGATAAGTTTTTTGATTTGAAAGATCTTAAAATTTTACCAATTTTTGATATTATAGAGCATTTAATTAAGATATTTTCTCTTAGCGAAATAAAAAAAGAATTAGTTTATTTACAAGCTTTTCAAGATATTGTTTTGAATTTTTCTCAGAAAGAAGGTGTTGATATTAATTTATTTCTTTTCTGGTGGAATGAAACTGGAAATGAAAAAACTATAGATATTTCTGAAAACAGTGATGCGATAAAAATTATGACCATTCATAAATCTAAAGGTTTGGAATTTAAAGCTGTAATTTTACCTTATTGCGACTGGAAAATTGACCATAATCCACTTTTAACAAATATTTTATGGTGTGAGTTAGAAGGAGAATTTTCTGGGTTACCGCTTATTCCGGTAAAATATTCTTCAAATTTAAAAAAGAGTATTTTCAAAAAAGAATATTTTAATGAACAATTACAGACTTATGTAGATAATTTGAATTTACTTTATGTTGCTTTTACGAGAGCGAGAAATTCTTTATTTGCTTTTTTGCCGATAAAAATTAATAAAACAAAAAATTTAAAAATTTCTGATATTCCGACGGTTTTAAAAAATGTTATAAATGGAAATAATGAAATAAATAATAAATTTATTAATTTAAAAGAGTTTTACTTTGAAGAAGAAAAAAAATTAAAAATTGGAAAATTATCTGATTTTAATGAAAAGGTCTCTGACGAAAAAGATGAAAAATTCTATTTAGAAAATTATTTTACGTCTTTTTCACAAAAAAGTTTACGTTTAAAAAAAAAGGCAAAGAACTTTTTTAAAGAATTTGGTGATAAAAAGAATAAAAATTTAGAAGAAGGAAATTTAATGCACCAGATTTTCGAAGACATAAAAACTTTAAAAGATATTCCATTTGCTGTTAGAAAAAAAGTTTTCGAAGGAAAAATTTCCGAAAAAGAGAGAAAAATTTTGGAAAAAAATATTTTAAATGTAATAAAAAAAGCAAAATTAGAAAATTGGTTTTCCGACAAATGGGAAGTAAAAAATGAAATTCCAATTTTAGAAAAAGGAAAAAAAGTTAAAATTCCAGATAGAGTTCTAATAAAAAATCAAGATGCAATAATTATAGATTATAAATTTGGAATGAAAAAAGAAAAATATTATGAATTTCAAATTAGGAATTATATGTTTTTATTAAAAAAAATGGGTTTTAAAAATGTAAAATCGTATTTGTGGTACGTTAATTTAGAAGAAATTCAAGAAGTATTTTTTTAATGAGGAATTTTTTTTAATGACAAAACCTATGAGCAATTATTTTACGAATTTTATAATTAAAAAAAAATTTTTTTGAAAAAAAGCAATTATTTTATGATTTTTCAAATTTAAAAAAAAAAATTTTTTTGAAAAAAAGCAATTATTTTATGATTTTTTAAATTAAAAAAAAAAAAATTTTTTTGAAAAAAAGCAATTATTTTATGATTTTTTAAATTAAAAAAAAAAAAATTTTTTTAAAAAAAGCAATTATTTTATGATTTTTTAAATTTCAAAAAAAAATTTTTTTTTGAAAAAAAGCAATTATTTTATGGTTTTTCAAATTTAAAAAAAAAATTTTTTTTTGAAAAAAAGCAATTATTTTATGATTTTTTTAAATTAAAAAAAAAATTTTTTGAAAAAAAGCAAAAATTTTTATGTTTTTAAATTTTTTATAAAAAAACAAAATATTTTAATAATTTCTTAATTTAGATTTCATCTAATACGAGATATACAAAAGTTACATTTAGTAATTGGTAAGCTATTTCACCGTATGAAAATAATCCATCTATTCCTAATGCTTCTTTTTCCAATTCAAAATAAAAAAAATTATATAAGCAGCTATATGAATATCTTATATTTGATAAATCTATATTTTTGTTAAAAAAATCTTTATAGTCTTTTGTCCTTTTTTTAGCAAATTTGTATTCAAAATCTTTAAATACTGGTGCAGCAAAAAATATATTTTTTGATACTTCATTTTTAATTAAGCCTATATTAATTGTAGCACCAGAATAATTTGCTACTAATATTAAAGTTTCAATATTTTTATCTTCAATATATTTGTAAAAATTATATTTTTTTCCTCCTACAAAACAATCTGTATTATGAAATCCATCTTTTTCAAATGTAATTACTTCGCTTGAATTTGAAGCTTCATAAGCATTAAGAATTTCTAATCTTGCAACGATATTTTTTGGCAATTGAATATGTAAAGCAACCGCTTTATCTATAAATTTTTCATTACTTTTATAGCAAGTTGGCGCAACTTGTCCAAACTTATCAAAATCTGTTCCGCTAACCCAGCCTAAAAGTGGATTTAAAAATTGGTTTTCAAATTCCGGTGAATTTATTGCAAATTCTTTTAAAACTTCTGAGTTTGCAGGCATTATAGTTGCAATAATTCCATTTTCAAAAGCATCTGTTGTTATTTGATGTATATTATTTTTGTCATAAACTTTAAATTTACTATCAATTAACAGGTCAGAAAAATCTTTTACATAAAGTAATTCTTCTGTATGCAAACCTCCGCATGGAGACTGTAAATATGGATTTGAACCACCTATCCAATTTCCTTCAGGTAATTTTGATAATAATTTTTCTGAACCAGCAATAATAAGAGTTTTTCCTTCTTTTATTAGCTTTTCAGTTTCTTTTTTTGTATGTAATTTTTTCCCCATAATTACCATATTTTAAAAATTTGTTCTAAATCCGATTTAACTGCTCGTGAATATTTATACGATAAAATATAAAGTTTGTTAACAGCTTCATCATAAGTTAACTTTTTATTTTTAATATATCTGCGCATTTGCGTAGTTTGCATTTGAAGAACATAATTTTTATAATTATGAGCAATTTCACCAGAAATCATTTTCTTCCATTCTGGTCTATTCTTATCTGGAATTTTTAACATAATAATATATTTTAACTTTCAATTAAAAATTATTTTTTTATAAAAAATTTTTTATAAAATTACATAATTTTATTTAAAATTTTTATTTTTTTTTTAATTTTATATAAAAAACAAGTTCCAAATTTTAAAAATTTGGAACTTGTTTTTTTATTTGATAAAATTCTTAATTATAAAAAATTAATTTTTAATTTTGAGTTTTTTATTTTCAGCTTTATCTTTTACAACAGTTTTTGTTGTAGTTATGGTTTCTCCATCGTCGTTAATTTCTGTAGTAGTAATTGTTGTTGTGACGCTTTTTCTTCCTTTTGTTGTAATCACATCATTTTTTTTCGGTGTATAATTATTTTTTACATTTTCTATTTTATCTTTTTTAATGTCATCAGAATTTTCTAAATTCATAGCAATACTTGGAGCAATCACAAGAGCAACAACAGACATTAATTTTAATAAAATATTCAAAGATGGTCCGGAAGTATCTTTAAATGGATCTCCAACAGTATCACCAACTACAGACGCTTTATGAACATCAGAACCTTTTCCATATTCAATACCGTTCACAATAACTCCTTCTTCAACAGACCACCAAGCATTTCAGCACCACCAATATAACCAACTAAGGTTGGAGTAAGTATAGCAAGTAGTCCGGGTAAAACCATTCTTTTTATAGATGCTTTAGTTGCAATATCAACACATTTATCATATTCAGCTTTTCCGTCTGCTTTTTCAAATTCCGCTTTTTCTTCTTCGGTTGCATTACTAATATTAGAGTCATATTTTTTCATAATTTCAAGCGCTCTTTTTAATTCAGGAATATTTTTGAATTGTCTTCGCACTTCTTCTATCATTTCCATAGCTGCTTCTCCAACTGCTCCCATAGATAGTGAAGAAAATAAAAATGGTAACATACCTCCAACAAATAAACCAGCCATAACAGTTGGCAAAGCAATATCTATACTTGTTATATTTGCTTGTTGCATGAAAGCGGCAAATAAAGCTAATGCAGTCAAAGCCGCTGAAGCAATGGCAAAACCTTTACCAATGGCAGCGGTTGTATTTCCTACAGCATCTAATTTATCTGTTCGTTCTCTAACTTCTGGTTCTAATTCTGTCATTTCTGCTATTCCTCCGGCATTATCGGCAATTGGACCGTAAGCATCAACTGCAAGTTGTATTCCTGTATTTGCTAACATTCCAACAGCAGCGATTGCAATACCATATAATCCGGCAAAATAATGAGCTAATAAAATAGAAGTTGCAATAATTAAAATAGGTATAGCAGTAGATTGCATACCAATACTAATTCCTTCAATAATATTTGTTGCAGAACCAGTTACAGATTTTTCTACTATACTATTTACAGGTTTTGAACCTGTACCTGTGTAATATTCAGTGATTTTACCAACTCCAAGTCCGGCAATTAGACCAACAAACTATCATTATTCCAGCCGAAATAAATTCTGCCATATTTAATGCCTTTTGTGGGTCGCTTCCTTCTTTTGCGTTTACGAAAAAAGTTCCAATAATAGAAGTAATTATTCCAACTGCAGCAAGTGCAAGAGGTAATAATACTGCTCCAAGTTCGAAGTCGCCAAATTCTGTCAAAGCAACAAAAGATGCTCCCAAAACCATAGTTGCAATTATCGAACCAACAAAAGATTCAAATAAATCTGCTCCCATACCTGCTACATCACCAACATTATCTCCAACATTATCAGCTATAGTTGCCGGATTAAGTGGATGATCTTCTGGTATTCCTGCTTCTACTTTTCCAACAAGGTCAGCTCCAACATCAGCGGCTTTAGTATAAATTCCACCACCAACACGAGCAAATAATGCTATGGAAGAAGCACCAAGAGAAAAACCAGAAATTACATTAAGAACAGTAGCAATTCCCCAATCAACTCCAATTATATAATGATAAATTAGAAATAAGAGACTCAAACCAAGAACACCAAGACTAACAACACTCAATCCCATTACTGCACCTCCGGAAAAAGCAACTTGTAAAGCTTTATTTAAAGAAGTTCTTGCTGCATTTGTTGTTCTTACATTAGCTTTTGTAGCTATTTGCATTCCTAAATATCCCGCTAATCCAGAAAAAAATGCACCAACTATAAATGAAAATGCAACGAAAGCGTTAGAACTTTCTTCATTTGCTCCTTTAAAAAAAAGTAAAACTGAAACAGCAGCAACAAAAATTGCTAAAATTTTATATTCTGCTTTCAAAAAAGACATCGCACCATTTGCAATATATGTGGAAATTTTCCTCATTTTACTCGTACCAACTTCTTGTTTATTGACCCAAGAAGTTTTAAAAAAAGTAAATATTAAACCAATAATACCAAGTAATGGTAAAAAATAAATTAAATTATCCATAAATTATTTTTATTTTATTTTATTTTTATTTTAAAAATTGCAAATTTAAATTTTTTTTTATAAAAAAAATTTAAATTTAATATTAATATAAACATCGCTATTATATTGAAGATGTACCAATATTTATATTAATTTCGTATCTAAAAAAATGATTTAAATTTGTGATACAAGCAAATGTTTTTCAATATTAAAACGAATTTTAATATTTTTAATTTTAAAATAAAAAAAATTTTTTTCAAAAATCGTCCAAAATTTCATGATTTTTTAATTTCAAAATAAAAAAAATTTTTTTTCAAAATTCGCCCAAAATTTTAATATTTTTTAATTTCAAATTAAAAAAAATTTTTCAAAAAACGTCCAAAATTTTATGATTTTGTTTTTTTAGTTTATTAATGTGCGGTGAAAACACCGCACATGTGCATAAAAAACAACATTGGAGGTTTTTTTTTAACCTCCAATGTTTCGACATCACAGGTGCATAAAAAACAACATTGGAGGTTTTTTTTTAACCTCCAATGACATCAAAATTAAAAAAAAATTTTTTTTATAAAATTATTTTAATAAAAAAATCTGTCCGTAGAGATTTTCTATTTTTAATTTAAAAATTTTATTTATAAGATTTTCATCAAATTTTGTCGCAACTTTCAAATAATTATCTGTAAAACCAATAATTTTATTTTCTATATTTCTGCTTTCAAATAAAACTTTTTTAAATTTTCCTTCGTTTTTTTTATAAAAAAAATTCTTTTTTTCTTCTGCAAGTTTTCTTAAAATTTTACTTCTTTCATTAATAACTTTTTTTAAAATTTGATCTTTCATTAATATAGCTTTTGTATTTTCTCTTTGCGAATAAGAAAAAATATGTAAATCGGAAATATCTAAGGATTTTAAAAGAGCAATACTTTTTTGAAAATCGTCTTCTGTTTCTGAAGGAAAACCAACAATCACATCAACACCAATAAAAGCATCTGGCATAATATTTTTGATTTTTTTTATACGATTTTCAAAGAATTCAACATTATAAGGTCGTTTCATAAGTTTTAAAATTCTATTAATTCCTGATTGCAAGGGAATATGAAAATGCGGAACAAATTTTTTAGAAATACCAACGAAATCAATTATTTCATCACTTAATAAATTTGGTTCTATAGATGAAATTCTAAAACGTTCTATTTTTTCTATTTTATCAAGCTCTTTAATTAAATTTAAAAAATTTTCATTGGTAGAACGTCCAAAATCACCTATATTTACTCCAGTTAAAACAATTTCCTTTTTTCCTTTTTTAGAAATTTCTTCTGCTGTTTTTACGATATTTTTTATAGAATCATTTCTACTTTTTCCTCTTGCCATAGGAATTGTGCAATAAGTACATTTGTAATTGCAACCGTCTTGAATTTTCAAAAAAGAACGAGTTCGCTCATCTAAGGAATAAGACGAAAAAAAATTTTTTATCTCAGAAGTTTCGCAGCTATAAATTTCTGGAATTTTATTTTTCCTTAAATTTTTTACATATTTAATTAAATTAAATTTTTCATTCGTTCCCAGAACAATATCAACACCTTTTAAATTTGAAATTTTGCATTTTTTGTTACTGAGCAAGTATTTATAACATAAATATCTGCTTTTTCATTAAAATTAACTTTTTCAAAATTCTTTTTTTCAAAGAGACGCGAAATTGTTGCTGTCTCAGAAAAATTTAATTTGCATCCTATGGTATAAAAACTTACTTTTATCATTTTAAAAAAATTTTTTACAAAATTATTAATTTTTTATGAAAAATTATAAAATTTATATTGCTGGTGATTTTTGTTCTACGAATAATGTTTTAGAAATTAAAAATCCTTATGATAATAAAGTTTTCGCAAAAACTTTTATTGCTGATAAAAGTGATTTAGATAAAGCAATTACAAAAGCTCAATCTGTAGAATATGAAATGAAAAATTTATCATCTTTTGAAGTTTATGAAATTTTAATGGAAATTTCCGTTAGAATAAAAAATGAAAAAGAGGAATTTGCAAAAATAATTTCTATGGAATCAGGAAAACCTATTCGTTATGCTTTGGGAGAAGTTGAAAGAGCCATTCAAACTTTCATAATTGCTGCTGAAGAAAGTAAACGTATTCCAACCGAACATATTTCTCTCGATTGGACAAAAGCAGGTAAAAATAAAGAAGGAATTGTTAAATATTTTCCAATTGGTTTAATTGCCGGAATTTCACCTTTTAATTTTCCTTTGAATTTAGCGGTTCATAAAATTGCTCCCGCAATTGCTTCCAGAAACTGTATAATTTTAAAACCGTCTCGTTTAACGCCTTTATCTTGTTTAAAATTAGCGAAAATTATTGACAAAACAAATTTGCCAAAAGGAGCATTTTCTGTTTTAAATATGGATAGAAAACTTGGAAATCAATTGGTTACAGATGAAAGATTTAAATTATTAAGTTTCACTGGTTCTCCAAATGTTGGCTGGAATATGAAAAAAAATGCTGGAAAAAAAAGAGTTCTTCTGGAACTTGGCGGAAATGCGGGAGTAATAATTTCCAAAATTAAAGATATAAAAAAAGTTGTAAAAAAATGTATAATTGGAAGTTTTGCATATTCTGGTCAAGTTTGCATACATTTACAAAGAATTTATATTCATAAAAATATTTTTGACGAGTTCGCAAAAATATTTGTAGAAGAAACAAAAAAAATTAATTATGGAAATCCTTTGAATTTGGAAACCGATATTTCTGTAATGATAGATGAAAACAACGCAAAACGTGCAGAAAAATGGGTGAAAGAAGCCGAAGAAAACGGTGCAAAAATTTTATACGGAGGCAAAAGAATTGAAAATTATTTAAAACCAACGGTTTTAACTAATACAAAAAGTAATATGAAAGTTTGTGCTTTGGAAGTTTTTGCTCCTGTTGTTATTTTAGAAAAATTTGATAATTTTAAGGAAGGAATTGAATTTATAAATAATTCTGATTACGGTTTACAAGCAGGAATTTTTTCTAAATCTAGAAGTTGGAGGAGTAATTTCCAATGATATTCCTACTTTTAGAGTGGATAATATGCCTTATGGTGGAGTGAAAAATTCTGGAATTGGACGTGAAGGAGTAAAATATGCAATTACAGAAATGATGGAAATAAAATTACTTGTAAAAAATATAATTTAATAAAAAATTTGAAATTTTTTATTTAAAAAAATTTTTTCATAAAATCGTTCAAAATTTTTGATTAAAAAAATTTTTCCAAAAATGTCAATTTTTTTAATATTTTTATAAAAAAATTTTTTCTAAAAATGCCATTTTTGGAAAAATTTTTGATTAAAAAAATTTTTCCAAAAATGTCAATTTTTTTAATATTTTTATAAAAAAATTTTTTCTAAAAATGCCAATTTTTTTAATATTTTTATAAAAAAATTTTTTTCCAAAAATGCCAATTTTTTTAATATTTTTATAAAAAAAATTTTTTTCCAAAAATGCCATTTTTTTTAATATTTTTATAAAAAAAATTTTTTTCAAAAATGCAAATTTTTTTAATATTTTATAAAAAATTTTTTTCAAAAATGCCAATTTTTTTAATATTTTTGTATCCGCTCTATAGTATGGTAAATTTCAATTTTTTGCATTTTACAAAAAACGCAACAACCTTAAAATCAAAGCTTTATGGTTTTTGTTTTTTGCGAAAAAACTTTTTTACCAT
>NBLL01000055.1 GCA_002084355.1 Bacteroidetes bacterium 4572_128
CGAAATTTGTACCGTCGCAAATATTCCGACAAGTACAAAAAAATTGACAATTAAAAATTTTAAAGATCTCATATGTTTTTTATAAAAATTATTTAAAATAAATTTAAAAAAATAATTCAAAATTAAAAAAATTTTTTTTAATAAAAAATTATTATATAAAATAGACAAAACATTTAAAAAATGGTTGCAAAAAAATTTTATTAATTATTAAAAAAAACGACATTTTTTGAAAAATTTTTTTTTAATTATAAAATCATTAAAATTTTGACGTTTTTTGAAAAAAATTTTTTTTTTTAATAATTTAAAAACATTAAAATTTTGACGTTTTTTTGAAAAAAAAATTTTTTTAATAATTTAAAATCATTAAAATTTTGACGTTTTTTTGAAAAAAAAATTTTTTTTTAATAATTTAAAATCATTAAAATTTTGACGTTTTTTTGAAAAAAAAAAAAATTTTTTTTTTAATAATTTAAAAACATTAAAATTTTGACGTTTTTTTGAAAAAAAATTTTTTTTAATAATTTAAAATCATTAAAATTTTGACGATTTAAAATCATTAAAATTTTGACGTTTTTTTGAAAAAAAAATTTTTTTTTAATAATTTAAAATCATTAAAATTTTGACGTTTTTTTGAAAAAAAATTTTTTTTTTAATAATTTAAAATCATTAAAATTTTGGCGTTTTTTTGAAAAAAAAAATTTTTTTTTTTAATAATTTAAAATCATTAAAATTTTGACGTTTTTTGAAAAAAATTTTTTTTTTAATAATTTAAAATCATTAAAATTTTGGCGTTTTTTTGAAAAAAAAAAATTTTTTTTAATAATTTAAAATCATTAAAATTTTGGCGTTTTTTTGAAAAAAAAATTTTTTTTTTTAATAATTTAAAAACATTAAAATTTTGACGTTTTTTTGAAGAAAAAAAATTTTTTTTTTTAATAATTTAAAATCATTAAAATTTTGGAGTTTTTTGAAAAAAATTTTTTTTTTTTAATAATTTAAAATCATTAAAATTTATCGTTTTTTTGAAAAAAAATTTTTTTTAATAATTTTAAATTATTAAATTTTTAAAAAGTTTATTTTTTAATAAAATCCAAAGCTACTTTTCTTGCTATATTATTTGAATAAACGTATTCGTCATAATCTGGATTTTTAATAAAATCTACTTTCAAAATTGTTTTTTCAATAATTTCAGACATTTTTAAAAAAGATATTTTTTCTTTTAAAAAATATTCCACAGCAATTTCATTTGCTGCATTTAAAATACAAGGAGTATTTCCTCCTTTTTTTAAAGCAAAATATGCCATTCCTAAATTCTTAAAAACATTCTTATCTGCTTTTTCAAAAGTAAGATTTGGATAATTCAAAAAATTAAATCTTTTAAATTTATTTGCCAAACGATGAGGATAAGAAAGAGCATATTGAATTGGTAATTTCATATCTGCTAAACCCATTTGTGCTTTCATAGAACCATCTTCAAATTGAACTATCGAATGAATAATTGACTGAGGATGCACAATAATATCTATTTGCTCTATTTTTAAATTAAATAACCATTTTGCTTCTATAACTTCAAGACCCTTATTCATTAAACTTGCGGAATCTATTGTTATTTTATTTCCCATTTTCCAGTTTGGGTGTTTTAAGGCTTGAGATTTTGTAACATTTTTTAAAAAATTTAAATCTTTTCCACGAAATGGTCCGCCAGAAGCAGTTAAATAAATTTTCTCTATTTTATTATTTTCTTCACCAATTAGACATTGAAAAATCGCCGAATGCTCCGAATCAACAGGAATTATTTTAATTTTATTTTTTAATTTCAATTTATTTATCAACTCGCCAGCAACAACAAGAGTTTCTTTATTTGCAAGCGCAATATTTTTTCCAGAATTAATAGCATTGATTGTTGGTAACAAACCAGAATATCCAACCATTGCTGTCAAAACAATATCTATTTCGTCTATTTTAACTATCTCCGCTATATTTTCCTTTCCTGCAAGAACTTTTATGGAATAATTTTTTAAATTTTCCTTTACAAAATTATAATATTTCTTATTGTTAATAACAACATAATCTGGCAAAAATTCTATACTTTGTTTAATTAATAAATTTGCATTTTCATTGGCAGTTAATACTTTAATTTCAAAAATACTTCTATATTCTCTAATAACTTGTAAAGTTTGTTGACCTATAGAACCTGTTGAACCTAATAAAGCAAGTTTTTTTTCCATAATTCTAATTCACCTCTCATTTTTAATTCTTCTTCTGTTTTGCTTAATTTTCTAATTATATAAAAAACAAATAATATGCCTGATATGAAAATTATAGATAATAAAATTGATGTAGTTGTTATCATACTTTTTTCATTGCTTTTTGCTTTTTTTATATAAATTTCAGCATCTTTTTTACTATTATAAATTAATAAAGAAATTTCTTTATTGAAAGTTCTTGCTTCTACTTCTACTTCTTTTTTATATAATTTCAATGCTTTTTCTCTGTCTCTTTCTTTAAATAAATCTATTAACTCAGCATTTAAACGACTCCAATTTTCATAAGAATCTGATACACGACTTAATTGTAAAGAGTCTTTTGTTATTTTAGAAATTCTTTCAAAAGAATAATAAACATCTTTTTCGTATTCTTTTATTGTACTTTTTAAAGCATTTATTTCAACTATATAATTAGCAATTCCTGCTTTATTCATATAAGATTGTATCGCAAAAACACTTGCTTTAATATTTTTAGCAATTTTTATTACTTTCATAGGATGCTTATACATAATTGTTGCTAAGTTAGAAATCTTTTTTGTTTTACTAATTCCGACTATAGCAAGTATTAAAGTAAGTGATAAAACAAGACCAAATCCTAAAATAAGACGTACACTAACAATTTCTTTAATTAATTTCATAATTTTTATATTTTTTATAATAAAACACTTATCAAAAACTATGCTATTTTTATCAAAAAAAATATTTTTGATATATATCAATATATTTTTCATACAAAAAAAATATAAATATCTGATTTAATGTTTATTATATTTTTTTATTTTGTATTATCTTATATGAAAATTTTTTTTATAATTTTAAAATTCTAAAAAATTCTGAACAAATTATTGCTGTTGCAACAGAAACATTTAAAGATTCAACTTTTTTATCAGAGAAACTTGGAATAGATATTTTTTTTGTGATAAATTTATAAAGTTCTTTGCTAATACCTTTTCCTTCATTTCCAATAATAATAAAACCTTTTTTATCTAATTTCTTTTTATAAATATTTTTTCCGTCTAAAAAAGTTCCGTAAATATTAAAATCTTTCGAAAAAAAATTTTTTAAAAAAAGCTCTAAATTTTCATAAAAAATTTTCACTCTTGTTATGCTTCCCATAGTTGCTTGAATGACTTTTGGATTATAAAGATCTACGGTATTTTCCGAACAAATAATATTTTTTATCCCAAACCAATCTGCAATTCTAATAATTGTACCGAAATTTCCTGCATCTTGTACATTGTCAATTATCAAAGATAAATTATTTTTAATTTCATTTTCGTTAATATTAAATTCTGGTATTTTAACAATAGCAAGAGCTTTTTGATGATTTTTTAAAGATGTAATTTTTTTTAAATCTTTTTCTTGTATCTTTTTTAACCTAGATAATTCTATTTTTTTTACATCTATTTTTTCAAAATTTATAGAAAATAAACTTTCAACAGAAAAAGATGAATTTAAAATTTCATTAATTAATTTAATACCTTCAACGATGAAAAACTTTTCCTTTTTTCTAAATTTTTTGATTTTTAAAGAATTAATATATTTTATTTTATTTTTACTTAACAAATTAAAATTTTTATAAAATTAATTTACAATTTTAATTTTTTTTTATTAAAAAAATATATATTTTTATAAAAATTTTTTTTATATTTGAAATTTTAATTTTAAGCAATGAAAATTTTAAGAAAACCTAAATGGTTAAAAATAAAATTGCCAACTGGAAAGTCTTATATTTCTGTTAAAGAAATTGTAAATAAAAATAATTTACATACAATTTGTCAAAGTGGTAATTGTCCAAACATTAGCGAATGCTGGGGAAAAGGCACTGCAACTTTTATGATTTTGGGAGATATTTGCACTCGTTCTTGCAGATTTTGTGCCGTAAAAACAGGAAAACCTAAAAAAATAGATGAAAGTGAATCTGTAAAAATTGCTAGATCTGTAAAATTAATGAAATTAAATCACATAGTTTTGACTTCCGTTGATAGAGATGATTTAGAAGATGGAGGTTCTATTTTTTGGGTAAAAGTTATTGAAGAAATCAGGAAATTAAATCCACAAATTACTTTAGAAGCTTTAATTCCAGATTTTAATGGAGATGAAAAATCTTTAAAAAGAATAATAAAAGTAAAACCAGAAATTGTTTCTCACAACTTAGAAACAGTAAGAAGTTTGACAAAAAAAATAAGAGTACAAGCAGATTACGATAGGAGTTTGCAAGTTCTTAAAATTTTAAAAGATGGAGGAATGAAAACAAAATCTGGAATTATGCTTGGACTTGGTGAGACAAAAAACGAAATTATAGAAACTATGGATGATTTGCGAAAAGTAAATTGTGATATTTTAACTATCGGTCAATATTTACAAGCTTCAAAAAAGAATATTCCAGTTTATAATTTCCCAAGTCCTAAAGAGTTTGAAAATTATAAAGACATTGCTTTAAAAAAAGGTTTTAAATTTGTGGAAAGTTCGCCTCTTGTGCGTTCTTCTTACGGAGCAGAAAAACATTTATGATTTTAAAAAAATTTTATTTTAATTATAAAAAAATTTTTATTTAATTTGATAAAAAAATTTATAAATTTTAGTTTTATGAAAAAAAAACAATTATTACAAAAACCGCCAAAATCTCATAGTGAGTGGTTCAATAGAATACGAGCAAATCAAATTACAGGAAAAATTTCTTCTGCTGATATTTTGAAAGCAAAAGCTGAAATTGAAAAAAATAAAAAATCTTCTAATGAAGAATTTAATTTCAATTGGGTTGATAGAGGTCCTGATAATGCTGGTGGACGAACAAGAGCTCTTTTAATAGATAATCAAAATCCTAATTTTTTATATGCTGGTTGTGTTTCTGGTGGTTTGTGGACTTATACTGAAAGTGAAAGTACAAATCCAGAGGATCATACTTGGACAAAAGTAGAAATTGAATCAAATGAAATTCTATCTGTTAGCTGTATAACTCAAACTGACGATGGAACAATTTATTTTGGTACTGGAGAAGGTTTTACTGATTCTAAAGGTATCGGAGAAGGAGGATTTCCTGGTTGTGGAATATGGAAAGGCACATCAAATGACGGTTTCCAAAGACTTGAATCCACTTGGGATACAGATGTAAATAAAGAAACTTTTATGTTTGTAAATGAAATCACTGCTGACCCAAAGGACAATAGTAAAATTTATGCTTCCACAAATAAAGGTCTAATGTTTACTTCTGATGGCGGTACAACTTGGGCAAATGTTCTTCCGGAAGATAATGAAGATGCATTTGGGATTTCTCATGATGTTGCAGTTAGTTTTGATGGTTCTTCTTCATTTGTCATTGCATCTATAAATAAGAAAGTTTATTTAAAAAAAGATGGTGGTTCTTTTGAATTAATTTCAATAAAAGATGCTGTTGATGGTGATGGTACTATTTCACACAAAAAAAGTATAGGCAGAATAGAATTTGCATTAACTAATTTAGATGTAAATTATATTTATTGTAGTCTTTCTTCAACAGAAGGAGATTTGGAAAAAATTTATAAATCTACAGATAAAGGAGAAACTTGGGAGATTATTGGTTTAGAAAACATTCTTATATTCGCCCCTTTTGAAGGTAACACAGGTAATTATTCTCATTGCTTGGCAGTTAGACCAGATAATAAGAATCTTGTTATGATAGGTGGAACAAATATTTTTATGAGAGAAGAAGTAGGAGAGTGGTCACTTTTTGCATTTTTGGCTAATAATAATCAACATAGCATAGTTTTTCCAGATAATTATAATGCAGATGAACCATATCATTTTTACATTGCTACAGATGGAGGAGTTATACGTGGAAATTCTTCAGGCTTATTTGTACCCTTAGGTTATAATTATAATTCTACAATGTCTTATAGTGTTGCTTATAATAAAACTGGAAAAGAACTATTAACTGGAACAGAAGCAAAAGGTACAAGATTAATAAGAGAAACTCAAACTCCTAATTATTCTTTTGAATTATCATCTGGAAGCTCGGGAGATTGTGAATATTCTATGTTGGCTGATGATTTCTATTTTAGAACAAATGTAAACGGAGAGGTTTACCGTTATAATGCTAATAAAGATATAAACGATTTAGTTAGTGATGATGACGACGAATGGACAAGTACTTATGTAACACCTATTGCATTATGGGAAAGTCCTAATGATGAAAAAAGTATGGATTCTATTATTTATAAAATAAAAGATACTTCGAAAAATATAGGAGATATACTTTACTATGCAGGAGATAGTGTATTTTTAAAAAGTCAAATTGGAGGACATAATTTAATGTATAAATTTGAAGAAGATTTTATTAAAACTGATGATGAAAATGAAGAAGATAGTATTTTTATACAAGATGTTTGTCAATCTATGTTTGCAGTTGGTTTAAAAAATAAAGTTATGTTGACTTTCGACCCATTAAACTCAAATCCAATTTACAAATGGTTTGACATTTTACCGAAAATAGATAAAAATGAAGTTGACGCATATGTAGTAGAAGCCTTAGAATTTTCTAAAGATGGAGATATTTTATACGTTGCAACATATAACTCTAAGACATACAGAGGTTATTTATGGAGACTTTCTAATTTATTAGATTCTCGTAATGACTCTTTAATGGATTCAGATTCTTCGGCTTTTTCTGTGGAAAGACAAATAATTGCCAATTTTTATGATCGTGTAAGAAGGAAATTTTATTTCAAAACAAGGCGATTTACCAAAAATGCCTGTTTATAGTTCATTAATCAACTGGGAAGATGAAAATCAAGTAATTATTGGTACAGAATATGGAATTTATGCGACAGAAAATATTAATGCAGAAAATCCTGTTTGGGTAAATGCAAATGGAAATTTAGATGTTGTTCCGGTATTAATGATTAAACAACAAACGGTAAAAAATTCTTGGCAAGCTCCTGATTTTTCTAATACCGGAGTTAAAAATCATGGACACATTTACATTGCTACTTTTGGTGCTGGGGTTTATAGTTCTGATTTATTTAAAGGTCCATCTGTTCCAGATGCAATTTCTGAAGTTAAAAAAGATAATTTTAAATTAAATTTGTATCCTAATCCGGCAAAAGATTTTTTAAATATTAGTTTTATTTTAGATAAAAAAAGAGATATAAAATTGAATATTTATAGTTTAGAAGGTAAACTTTTAAAAAATATTTCTTTCAGAGAAAATCTTAAAGGAGAATTTAATAAAAAGTTATCTATAAAAGATTTAAAAAATGGAACTTATATTTTAGAAACTATAAGCGGAAATAAAAAATTATACAATAATAAATTTATTATTAATAAATAATTTCTAATTTTAATGTAAATGATTTTTAATGTGAATAAATAATTAGAAATGTGAAAAATAATTTTTTATTTTGAAATTAAAAAAAATTAAAATTTTGGACGTTTTTTGAAAAAAATTTTTTTATTTTGAAATTGAAAAAAATTAAAATTTTGGACGTTTTAAAAAAAAAAATTTTTTTTAAATAAAAAATATTGAAATTTTGTATGAATTTTGAAAAAATTTTTTTTAAACATTGGAGGTTTTTTTTAAACCTCCAATATTGTTTTAAGATTTTTTTTAATTTAAATTTTTTTTATTTTGAAATTAAAAAAAGTTGAAATTTTGGGCATTTTTTTCAATTAAAAAATATTAAATTAATAAAAATTCAAATAAATCTTTTATTAAAGAAAATTTTTTGCAAAAAAAAGAATTTGTATGAATTATAAAAAAATAGGAATTTTAATTTTATTGTTTGTTTTTATGAATGGTATTTTTTCACAAAAAAAATCCATTCATTTTTATGATAATTTTAAATATAATAATAAAAAAATTTTTTCTGAAAAAGAATGGGATAATTTTAATGATTATCAAAAAGGACAAAATAAAAATTTTTTCGACGAAAATTGTGAATTAGAAAAAATTGTTTTTGGTTGGTTTCCATATTGGATGGGAACATCTTACAATGATTTAAATTTTTCTTTATTGAGTGATATAGCATATTTTTCTTACGAAGTAAATGCAAATACTGGAAATTATGACAACATTCACTATTGGAAAACAACAAATTTAATTGATATTGCTCATGAAAATAATTGTCGTGTAAGTCTAACCGCAACGCTTTTTAGCGGACATGCAAATTTTTTTAACAATGAAGAAAGCGTTCAAACTTTAATAGATAGTTTAATTTCTCTTGTTCAATATAGAAATGTAAAGGGAATAAATATTGATTTTGAATCTGTTCCTTCAAGTCAAAAAGATAATTTAACAAATTTTGTTATAAAACTTTCTAATGAATTTCACGAAGCGGTTGATGATGCTTTTTTATCAATAGCTGTTCCTGCAGTAGATTGGAACGATGTTTTTGATGTTTCGGCGATGAGAAATTATATAGATTTATTTCTAATAATGGCTTACGAATATCACTGGAGAGGTGGAGATTATGCTGGTCCGAACTCGCCAAAAAATAACGGTCAAATTTGGTCGCCTTATGATGCTACTCGTTCTGTAAATAAATATCTTTCAAAAGGTGCTTATAAAGAAAAACTTGCATTAGCAATTCCATATTACGGCTACGATTGGAAAACAGAAAATGATAATGTGCGTTCAGAAACTGTTGCAAATGGAGTGGCAAAAACATTTGCAAATGTTATGAGTAATTTACAAAATTACGACGTGATTTTCGAGGAGCAATCTTCAAATCCTTATTATGTTTATCAAAATAATTCTGATTGGCATCAATGCTGGTATGACGATAAAGAAAGTCTTAGTTTAAAATACGATATGGTAAATATGAGAGATATTGCTGGAATTGGAATTTGGGCATTATCTTATGATGGTTCGCATAATGAACTTTGGGAAGCAATTCAAGAAAAATTTACTGATTGTAGAATTACAAATTGTCAAGGTTTTTTTACTGACATGGGCGGAAAGTTTGGAAATTATCATAATAACGAAGATTATTTTTTTACCATTTCTCCAGAAAATGCGGATAGTTTAACAGTTAATTTCGAAGAATTTGATGTAGAATTAAATTACGATACTTTGTTTATTTATTACGGAAATGAAATTAATGAAGATTCTTTAATAAATTTTTACACAGGAGAAAATTCACCGGGAATTATTAAATCTTATTCTGGAATTATGAGTTTTTATTTTAAATCTGACGGTGCAACAACAAAAAGTGGTTGGAAAGCATATTGGAGTTGTGATTATATTTTTTCTGATACGAAAAAAATTTATTTTCAAGATTTAAAAATTTATCCTAATCCTTTTGAAAATAAAATTTTTATTGAAAATAAGAATAATAAAATTTTTGAATTGGAAATTTTTAATGTTTTTGGAAAAAGAATTTTTTATAAAAAGAATTTTAATGAAAAATCTTTGAATTTAAAAGATGATTTACAAAAAGGAATTTATTTCCTTTCTATAAAAAAAGGAAATATAAAAAAAAATTTTAAAATCATAAAGAATAAATAAAATATTTTCACAAGAAAAACGTTTTTCGTAAAAATATTTTTTACAAAAATTGCATAATTTTTGATATAATAATTAAAATATTATTTTAAATTAAAAAAAATGGAAGTAAAAAAAATGAAAAAATTACTTTGGATGTTTCTGCTTTTACCTGCTTTATTTATCTATGTAAGTTGCGAAGATGAAAAAGAGGATCCACCAGCAGAAATAACTTTTGATGCTCAGGACTCACAAGGGAATTTGGTAGTTTGTAATTATTCAGAAATGCCACTTGCTCTTTATAGAGGAGTTAATTTGATTAAGAAAATTTCTAGTAGCTCTGAAGATTATTTAGTAAATGTTCCTATAGAGGAATCTGGTGTTTCTGTTGAGTTGAGACTATATAGATTTAACGATGTAAAAGATGATCTCAATAATCCAGATAATGCTGATGTATTTAAAAAATGGATAATTCCAATTTCTGATGGTACAGAAAGAGAAAAAAGAGTAACTTGGCATGTCAAAAAAGACGCAAGTGAAACAGTTTCGGGTACACTGAAATTTAATTATATAGGTGGGACAGAATTTAATGTAGATGTATTTCTAAATAATAGAAGTGGAGCAAAATTAGTTTCTTTAAAACCGGGTGACCAATATGATAAAATTGTTGGTATAGATTATGGTACTTATACTTTGCTTTATAGATTTTGGACATCTGATTCAGGTACTGATCAGGGAGCAAAAGAATTAGGTTGGATAGAAAAATTAATTGATGATGATGGAGAAGACCAAGATATTTATGTACTTCTTAATGATGCAAATCAAGATAGAATGTTACAAGTTCCTCATTGGTTTAATGTTGATCCTAATGCAGAAAAAGGTGAAATTCAAATTAAAAATAATAATTCTTACCCTGTTGTGATTTATCTTAACAATAAACAAATAGAGGAAGAGATGATTTATGATGGTGTTACCCAGGGAATGAGTACAATAATTGGCTATGGTGAATATACATATACAGTAAAAGCTGATTCAACTGTTGCAAAACATTTTCACGCTACAAAAGTAAATCAAACAGGTAAAATTGCTGAAGAAGATTTTATTATTAAAAATGACGAAAAAGTCGTTTGGGAAATAGAATAGTTTTTTTAAATTAAAATATAGAAAGTAAAAAATGAGTTTTTATAAAAAACTCATTTTTTTTTATTTTTTTTGAAAATTTCATAAGATTTTGGCATTTTTTGGAAAAAGTTTTTTTAATAAAATATTAAAATTTTGGCGTTTTTTGAAAAAAAGTTTTTTTATAAAATATTAAAATTTTGGCGTTTTTTGGAAAAAATTTATTTTTAATAAAATATTAAAATTTTTCGTTTTTTTGAAAAAAAAATTTTTTTTTAATAATTTAAAAACATTAAAATTTTCACGTTTTTTGAAAAAAAATTTTTTTTAATTTAAATTTAAAAAATATTAAAATTTTCACGTTTTTTGAAAAAAAATTTTTTTTAATTTTAAATTTAAAAAATATTAAAATTTTCACGTTTTTTGAAAAAAATTTTTTTTATTTTGAAATAAAAAAATGTTAAAATTTTGGATGTTTTTTGAAAAAAAAAATTATTAATTTTTAAATTAAAAAATTTAAAATTTTCACGTTTTTTGAAAAAAAATATTTTTTTTTAAATTATAAAAAATCATTTCAAATAAAAATTAAATATTTGTAAAAATTTAAATTTTTTATAAAAAAATATATTAGAAAATATTAAAATAAAAGATAAAACAATAAGAAAATATATTCTTGATAATATTGAAGATTATTACTATGGGTTAAGTCTTGATAAACAAGTTTTTATTGATGATAAATTTGTAATTGGTATTGAATGTAAATCATATACAGAAAATGCAATGATAAAACGAATTCTTTTGATTTTCATTTTCTAAAAACACAATTTCCAAACATAAGTTCTTATTTATTCCAATTAGAAAGCCAATTAGATGTGATTATTCAGAATTGAATAAAAAAACTTACCGAAGCAAATCAAACATACAATATTATCATATTTTGAAAATGTAGAATTAAATATTGTAACTTTATTGAATGGAGAAAGAAAAGTGCAAAAACCTATACACAAATACTTTAAACCTATAGAAAAAAATCAACTTATTTTTGCTGTAAAACTATTAGCTAAGGATTTTTGAAAAAACATAAATAGTTGTAAGACATTGAAAAGATCTTTTAATATTTGCGATTGGGCAGTGTTTTTTTTAATGTTTTGAAATTTCAAAAAAAATTTTTTTTTTCAAAAATGTCGTTTTTTTTAAATGACTTTTTTTAATATCTTTATTTTTATAAAAATTTTTAATTTTGAATTTTAATAATAAATAATTATGATAAAAAAAATTTTAAAACCTATATTTTTAGGTGTTTTTTTAATGATAACAAGTTTCATTTTTGCAAATTTAATTTTTAATGAAAAAAATAAATAATTATGATAAAAAAAATTTTAAAACCTATATTTTTAGGTGTTTTTTTAATGATAACAAGTTTCATTTTTGCAAATTTAATTTTTAATGAAAAAAATCAAAAATTTGAAGACCGCAAAAAATATGAAAAAGAATGGTTAGAAGTAAAAAAATTGGAGGAAGAAGGACTTTATAAATCTGCTTTGGTTTTGGTTGAAAAAATTTATAAGGATTCAAAAAAAGAAAATAATTCTGAGCAATTTACTAAATCATTGATTTATCGTTTGAAATTTCAATACAAAATTGGAGACACAGAAATCACTGATTTGATTTTAGATGTAGAAGAAAATATCAAAGATATTCCACACCCAACAGTTTCAATTGTTCATAGTTTGCTCGCTGAATTATACTGGAATTATTATGAAAATAATATTTACCAATTTAACTCTCGCACAAGAATAGAAAATTTTTCAGACAAAGATTTGAAAACTTGGGATCTACCGAAAATCTTAGAAAAAACTATAGAACATTATAAAATTTCCTTAGATAAAGAAAATGTTTTGCAAACAGTCGATATTAAAAACTTTTCTGAAATTTTAGAAAAAGGAAATCGTGAAGGATTTCGTCCAACTTTATATGATTTTCTTTCAAATCGTGCCATAGATTTTTTTCAAAATACACAAATTTCTCTTACTCGTCCTGCAAATAGATTCGAATTAAAAGAAGAATTTTATTTACTTGATATGGACGAATTCATTAGAGAAAAAATAAAAAGCGATGATAAAATGTCTTTGCATTTTCAAGGGGTAAAAATTTTTCAAAAGCTTTTAAAATTTAGAGCAAGCAAAGAAAGTAAATGGGCTTTGATTGATGTGGATATTAGACGTTTGAAATTTGCTCATTCGCATTCTGTACATCCAGATAAAGATAAATTATTCATTGCAGCCATGAAAAACCTCATAAATGAAAATGATGCTTATGAAGTTTCTACTGAAGTTTCTTATCACCTTGCTAATTTTTATAAAAAAAGAGGAGCAAAATATAATCCCAAAAATAAAGAAACATTACCTTATAAATGGGACAATAAAAATGCTGTAGAAATTTGTAAAAAAGCCATAGAAAATTATCCGGAAAGTAAAGGTGGAATAAAATGTGAAGCGTTAATTTCTCAAATTACAAGTTCCATTTTAAGTTTTGAAATAGAAAAAGTAAACATTCCATCTCAAAAATTCCCATTTAAATTAAATTATAAAAATATGAATAAAGTTCATTGGAAAGTAATTTATTTTAGAAAAAAAGTCCTTGACAGATTGAACAGTCTTAGTCTCACGAGAAAACAAAAATACAAAAGAATTATTGAAAATGGCGAAGTTGTAAAAGAAAAAAAACATCTTCGTTTAAAAACGGATAATAATTTTCATCCACATTCTGTTGAGATTTTGATAGATAAATTATCCACAGGTGATTATGTTCTCGTCGTTTCAAATAATGTAAAATATACTTTCGAAGAAAATATCGTCGCTTTTGAATTTTTCAAAGTTTCAAATATTTCCTACATAGAAAGACAAGAAGATAATGGAGCAAATAATTTTTATGTTTTGCATAGAAAAACTGGTGAGCCATTAAAAGATATAGAAGCACAAGTTTGGTCGAGGGAATACAATTATAAAGAAAAAAAGTTCAAACTAACCAAAGAAAAAATTTATAAGACGAATAAGAATGGTTATTTTAGAATTCCAAACGAAGAAAAAAATAAAAGTGTTCTTGTAGAATTTTCAAAAGGAAATGACTTTTTAATGACTGATAATGCTTTTTCTTCTTATGGAAGAACCTATAATCCAGAAATGGAAAAAAGAACGACTATTTTTACTGACCGTTCTATTTATAGACCGGGGCAAACAGTTTATTACAAAGGTATTTCCATAAATACCGACGGTGAAAAATCTGAAATTATTATAAAAAATAAAGAAGAAGTTTCTTTTTATGATGCAAATGGTCAATTAATTACAAAAGAAGAAAAAACAACTAATGAATATGGAACTTTCGAAGGAAGTTTTACCATTCCTAAGGGTTTATTAAATGGAACAATGAAAATTCAAACTTTGAATGGATATATTTATTTTAAAGTTGAAGAATATAAAAGACCGAAATTTGAAGTTGATATTTTGCCTTTTACATCTACAAAATACAGATTAAAAGACAGCATAGAAATAAAAGCAAAAGCAGTTTCTTTTGCCGGAGCAAATTTAACCGATGCAAAAGTAAAATATCGAGTTCTTAGAAAACCTATATGGAGATATTGGAAACCTTATTATGTTTCTGACGAAACAGAGATAGAAAGTGGCGAAACAAAAACTGATAAATTTGGAAAAATAAATTTCAAATTTAATGCGAAACCAGATTTAAGTATAGAGCAGAAAAATGATTTAAGTTTTAATTATAAAATTATTGTTGAAGTAACTGATTTAAACGGCGAAACACAATTTGCAACAGATAATATTCTTGTTGGTTATACAATTTTAAAACTTAATATTGAAATCCCAGACAAAATTAATAAAGACATAAAAGAAAAATCTTTTGAAATTATTACAAAAAATTTAAATGATGAAAAAGTTTTTTCCATCGGAAATATAAGAATTTTTAAATTGGAAGAATTAGAAAAACCGCTAAGAAAACGAATATGGGATAAACCTGATGAATATCTTTACACAAAAGGACAATGGAAAGTTTGGATGCCAAATAATGTTTTTGATGAAGAAGATAAAATTGAAAATTTTAAAAAATTAAAACGTATTTTGACTTTCAAATTTGATACAGAAAAAGAGGACAAGAATAAACTTGTATTAAAAGATTTACATAAATGGAAAAATGGTTCTTATGTTTTGGAAATGGATGCAATAGACGAATTTGGCAGACAAATTACTCACACTGATTATTTTACTTTATTCTCTGAAAAAAGCAAGGAATTACCTTTTAACACATTAGATTGGTTTACAGTCATAAAAGGTGAATGTGAACCAAAAGAAAAAGCAAAATTTTTAATTGGTAGTAAAGAAGAAATTAGAGTTCTATTTGAAATAGAAGTCAAAGGAAAAATTATAAAATCCGAATGGCTAGAATTGGAAGACAGACAAAAATTAATAGAAGTTCCAGTTTTAAGTTCGTATAGGGGAAATTTTTCTGTGCATTTTACATTTGTTAAAGAAAATAGATTTTATTCTCACAATCATCTTGTAAAAGTTCCTTACACAAATAAAAAATTAGACATAAGTTTTGTTACTTTTAGGAATAAATTATATCCCGGTTCACAGGAAGAATGGCAAATTAAAATCAAAGGAAAAGATAATGAAAAAGTTGCTGCTGAAATGTTAGCTACTTTATACGATGTTTCTCTTGACCAGTTTACGCCGCATAATTGGTTTTTTGATATTTATAAAAAATACAACACTCGTATGAATTGGAATAATTTTACTTTTAAAGTGAAAAACTCAAAATTATTAAAAGAAAATTTTGATAAAATAATTTATATTAAACCAGAAAATTATGACAAATTAAATTGGTTTGGATTTACATTTAGCCGTTATAGTTTTATGCATGATCTTAGTCCTAACTATAAATATAATGCTATTCCAGAAGAATCAGCCACAGAAACAAAATCTGTCATGAAGAAAAAAGATAAAAAAGTAGGTCAAAAAAAAGATGGTGGGCAATCTCAATCGGTAAAATTGAGAAAGAATTTTAATGAAACGGCTTTTTTCTATCCGAATTTACAAACTAATGAAAATGGTGAAATTATTATAAAATTTACTATTCCTGAAGCTTTGACAAGATGGCGAATGTTAGGTTTTTCTCATACTAAGGATTTAAAATTTGGTTTTGTTGAGAAAGAATTAACTACGCAAAAAGAATTAATGGTAAGTCCAAATGCTCCTCGTTTTTTTAGGGAAGGTGATAAAATATTTTTTTCTTCAAAAATATCAAATATTTCTAAGAAGGATTTTAGCGGAAAAGCAGATTTAGAACTAATGGATGCAATTACGATGAAACCAATAAATGATATTTTTGTTAAAAAAGGCTCTCGGAATTTTGAAATAAAAGCTGGTGAAAATAAAGAAGTTAATTGGGAATTAAAAATTCCTGAAGATGTTCAAGCGATAACTTACAAAGTTATGGCACAAGCAGGAAGTTTTTCGGACGGCGAAGAAAATACTATTCCAGTTTTGAGTAACAGAATTCTTGTTACTGAAAGTTTGCCGATTTATGCAAATTCTTCTGAAACGAAAAGTTTTGTTTTTAATAAGTTAAAAAATAATTCTTCAAAAACTTTGAAAAATCACTTATTAACTTTAGAATTTACGTCTAATCCTGTTTGGTATGCCATTCAATCTTTGCCTTATTTAATGGAATATCCTTACGAATGTAATGAACAAATTTTTAGTAGATATTTTGCAAATTCTCTTGCTTCGCACATAGTAAATTCTTCTCCAAAAATTAAAAATGTTTTTAATTCATGGAAGAACACCGAAAAATCAGAATCTCTTTTATCTAATTTGGAAAAAAATCAAGAATTAAAATCTGTGCTTTTAGAAGAAACTCCTTGGGTTTTAGATGCACAAAGTGAATCTGATAGAAAAAGAAATATTGCAATTTTATTTGATTTAAATAAAATGTCTATTGAATTAAATAGTGCTTTTTTGAAATTAAAAAGACAACAAAAATCTGATGGTTCTTGGGCTTGGTTTAGTGGAATGAATTCAAGTAATTACATTACTCAATATATAATTTCTGGCTTTGGAAAACTCAATAAATTAAAAGTTATTGATATTCGCAAAGATGAAAAAATTTGGAAAATGATGGAAAAATCAATTTCTTATATTGATAATGAAATGAAAGAAAATTATGAAGATTTGAAAAAGAACATCAAATCTAATGAACTTAATAAAAATCATATTTCTAAAAATGATATAAATTATTTATTTTCACGTAGTTTTTATAATGATTTAGAAATTTCTGATGAAAATAAAGAGGCTTTTGATTTTTATAAAAAGCAAGCGGAAAAATATTGGTTAAAACAAAATAAATATATGCAAGCTTTGATAGCTTTGGCTTTACATCGTTTTGACGAAAAAAATGAAACATCTAAGAAGATTTTAAAATCTTTGAAAGAAACCGCAATTTATTCTGATGAAATGGGTATGTATTGGAAAGAAAATAAAGCAGGTTTTTATTGGTATCAAGCACCTGTGGAAACTCATGCAACTATAATTTCTGCTTTCGAAGAAATTGAAAAGGAAAAGGAAACTGTTGATAAATTGAAAACTTATTTATTAAAACAAAAGCAAACTACAAATTGGAAAACTACAAAAGCAACTGTAGAAGCAGTTTATTCCTTATTAAATTCTGGAAGCGAATGGATTTCAAACACAGAAATGGCGGAAATAAAAATGGGTGATAAAATTATTGATCCTTCAAAAATGGAAGATGTAAAAGTTGAAGCTGGAACAGGTTATTTTAAAAAATCTTGGAAAAAAGATGAAATTAAAAATAATATGTCAGAAGTTACCGTTAAAAAAATTGGCGAAGGAATTTCTTGGGGTTCTGTTTATTGGCAGTATTTTGAAAAATTAGATAAAATTACATCTTCTGCAACTAATTTAAAATTAGAAAAAAAATTATTTTTAGAAAAAATTACGGAAAAAGGAAAGATTTTAGAAGCAATTACAGAAAATTCTAATTTAAAATTAGGTGATAAAATTATCGTTAGAATAGTTTTAAAATCTGATAGGAATATGGAATATTTGCATTTAAAAGATATGCGAGCTTCTGGTTTTGAACCGATAAATGTTATTTCCAGATATAAATATCAAGACGGTTTAAGTTATTACGAAAGTACAAAAGATGCCGCTACGAACTTTTTTATTTCATTTTTACCGAAGGGAACTTTTGTTTTTGAATATCCGTTGCGAGTAAATAATAAAGGTAGATTTTCTAATGGAATTACAAGTATTCAATGTATGTATGCACCTGAATTTAATTCTCATTCCGAAGGAATAAATGTAAATGTTAAATAAAATAAAAAAAATTTTTATATGAAAAATATAATATTATTTTTATTTATAATATTTCATAATAACATTTTATCTCAGAATATCACAAAAGAAAATGAAATAAATAAATATGTTTTTGCTTTCATTCCATCTATGGCTCACAATATTTATGGAATAGGATTAGGTTTATTAGGAACAGAAGTCTTTTGTGATAAAACTTACACACAAAATTCTTATGGGATAAATATACAAATACTTGGACAAGGTTTTGTGCAAGTATTTTATATTACAAAAAATACATTTAAAGGCGATTATAATTCTAATAGTGTAAATAATTTAGAAGAAAG
>NBLL01000056.1 GCA_002084355.1 Bacteroidetes bacterium 4572_128
AAAAAAAAATTTTTTTTCAATAAAATGCGTATTTTTTAATGATTTTTAAAATTAAAAAAAAAATTTTTTTTCAATAAAATGCGTATTTTTTAATGATTTTTAAATTAAAAAAAAAAATTTTTTTTTCAATAAAATGCGTATTTTTTAATGATTTTTAAAATTAAAAAAAAAATTTTTTTTCAATAAAATGCGGATTTTTTAATGATTTTTAAATTAAAAAAAAAAATTTTTTTTTCAATAAAATGCGTATTTTTTAATGATTTTTAAAAATTTAAAAAAAATTATTTTAATAAAAATGCTGAATTTTAATGTTTTTTGAAAATTAAAAAAAATATTTTTTTCAATAAAATGCGTATTTTTTAATGTTTTTTTAAATTAAAAAAAAATTTTTTTTCAATAAAATGCGTATTTTTTAATGATTTTTAAAATTAAAAAAAAAATTTTTTTTCAATAAAATGCGGATTTTTTAATGATTTTAAAATTAAAAAAAAATTTATTTTTCAATAAAATGCGGATTTTTTAATGATTTTTAAAAATTAAAAAAAAAATTTTTTTTCAATAAAATGCGGATTTTTTAATGATTTTTAAAAATTAAAAAAAAAATTTTTTTTCAATAAAATGCGGATTTTTTAATGGTTTTAAAATTAAAAAAAAATTTATTTTTCAATAAAATGTGTATTTTTTAATGATTTTTAAAATTAAAAAAAAAATTTTTTTTCAATAAAATGCGTATTTTTTAATGATTTTTAAAATTAAAAAAAAATTTTTTTTCAATAAAATGCGTATTTTTTAATGATTTTAAAAATTAAAAAATTTTTTTTTTCAATAAAATGCGTATTTTTTAATGATTTTTGAAAATTTAAAAAAAATTATTTTAATAAAAATGCTGAATTTTAATGTTTTTTGAAAATTAAAAAAAAATTTTTAAAAAAAAATTTTTTTTCAATAAAATGCGTATTTTTTAATGATTTTTAAAATTAAAAAAAAAATTTTTTTTCAATAAAATGCGTATTTTTTAATGATTTTTAAAATTAAAAAATTTTTTTTTCAATAAAATGCGTATTTTTTAATGATTTTTAAAATTTAAAAAAATATTTTTTTAAAAAAAACATTAAAATTTTGGCGTTTTTTGGAAAAATTTTTTTATTTTGAAATTAAAAATATTGAAATTTTGGACGATTTTTGAAAGAAAAATTTTTTTTTTAAAATTGAAAATTTTGGACGATTTTTTGAAAAAAATTTTTTAACATACATTGGAGGTTTTTTTTTTAACCTCCAATGTTTGTTTTAATGATTTTATAAAAAATATTAAAATTTTAGGCATTTTTTCAAAAATTTTTTTTTTAAATTTCAATTAAAAAACATTGAAATTTTGGCATTTTTAGAAAAAAATTTAAATTTTAAAAATAATATTTCACTCCAATTTTTAAACCTGTTGAGCGATATTTCTGAGATATTTCATAATTTTTCTTAAAAATAGAATTTATATTTTGACGAATATATGGTTCTATAATAATACTCGTTCTAAAATCCAATTTATATTTATTAATTTCTATGGTTTCATTAATATCTTTTAACGAAATACTTTGTCCTTTTGCGTTTAGAAAAAATCCTGTAATTATTCCCATTTTCATTGAAAAAATCGTTGTCTTATTTTTAATATTGTAAGATGTAATTAATGGAATTTCAAAATAATTATATTCATTCGTCGTATTATAAAAATTCGTAATTTTATTTGTGTCGTATTTTACAATTTGAAATGTGTCTAAAACAATAATTATAGTTGAATCAATTTTATTTTTTACAATTTTTTTTGAAAATTCTTCGCCAAGTTTTGTATAAGAAACTCCAATTTGAAAAGTTAAATTTTTAAAATTATAATTAATATTTCCACCGTAAGAATAAGAAATTAATGCTTTTTCAGAATTTTTTCTGTATTTTATATAATCCTCAGAGATGTCAGAATTTACAGATAAAATATTTGGTGTGTAAAGTGGTGAATAATAAATTTCCAAAGACCAATTAGATAAATTTAATGAACTTTTATTTTTTAAAATAATTTCTGTTGTGTCCAAATTATTTTCGTCAGAAAATAAATTTTTTTGATTTTTTGACGATTTTTTTAATAAATTTTCATTTTTTAAAAAAAATTTTTTTTGATTTTTTGACGATTTTTTTAATAAATTTTCATTTTTTAAAATAAATTTTTTTTGATTTTTTGACGATTTTTTTAATAAATTTTCATTTTTTAAAAAGTTTTCTTTATTCGGAAAAATTGATTTTTCATTTATTTTAAAATTATTTGTTGCCGCCGAAATGGCATTTACATTTAAATTATTTTTATTTTCGTTCTTAAAATCAAATAAAAATATGAAAACTAAAAAAGAAGAAAATAAAAAAATTAATCCAGCATAAAAAATATTAAAATTTTTTAAAACACTTAAAAAGTTTTGACGTACTAAATCCTTTTCAAGATTTTTCCATTCATCTTCAGAACCTTTTAATTGAAAATCTTGTAAAGAATTTTCAACTATTTCATCTATATATTTTAATTCATCTTTTTTCATTTTAAAAATTTTAATTATTTAATTTTCGTTTTAATTCATTCATTATTAATCTCCTAGCTCTCATAAATTGTGTTTTTGAAGTGCTTATGCTAATTTTTAACATTTCTGCAATTTCCCTATGTTTGTAATGTTCCATCACATATAAATTAAAAACTAAACGATGTCCTTTTGAAAGTCCATTTACAACTTCCATAATTTCTTCACTGGAAAATTTTGCTTCTTGTATTGCATTTTTAATTTCTTTTTCACTTGCATTTTTTTTTAATTTTTTTCTTACTTTTTCTTTAGAAAAAACCTCTTCTTTTTGTATTTTAATTTCAGAAATTTCGTCTAAATTACTGTGTTTGTGTTTTCGTTCTTTTTTATAATGGTCTATCGCCAAATTAATAATTATTCTTTTCATCCATCCTTCGAAAGAACCTTTTCCACTATATTTTTTAATATTTTTAAAAATTTTTAAAAAACCCTCGTGTAAAATATCTTTTGCTTCGTGCATATTTTTAGAATAACGAAAAGCCACTGCACGCAAAATTGATGCATAATTTTCATATAAAATTTTTTGGGCTTTTTTATCAAATTTTAATTTAGACAAAGAATTATAAAAAAGGTTGCAAAAAAATTTTTTTGTAATTTTTTATTTTTATTTTTACGAAAATTTTTGAATTTATTTTTATGTCAAAAGAAGAAAAAACAAAAAAATTATTTGATGCTTTTCCATCAGTTTCTACAGAAGAATGGGAAGAAAAAATTTATAAAGATTTAAAAGGTCTTGATTATGATAGGAAATTAATGTGGAAAACTTTGGAAAATTTTAAAGTTAAACCTTATTATCGTGAAGAAGATTTAGAAAATTTAGGACATCTTGATTTTTTACCTAATGAATTTCCATTTGTAAGAGGCAATAAAACAGAAAATAATTCTTGGAAAATTCAACAAAACATTTCATTAAAAAATATAGAAGAGGCAAATAAAAAGGCTCTATATGTTTTAATGAAAGGTGTTACTTCTTTAGCTTTTAAAATTGAAAATCCAGAGAATTTTTCTTATGAAGATTTTGAAAATCTTTTGAAAGATATAAAAATTACTTGTGTAGAAATCAATTTTTTGATTAAAAAAGATGCGAAAAAAATTTTAAACTTTCTTTCAAATTATTTAAAAAAAAATAATATTGATGAAAAAGAAATTAAAGGAAGTATATTTTTCGACCCAATTGGTCATTTAACTTTGAATGGAAAAAGTTGTTGTGAAACTACAGAAATAGCTTTTGAAAATGCAAAAAAATTAATTTTAATATCTAAAAAATCCATTCCAAATTTAAGAGTTTTAACGATAAGCGGAGATATTTTTAAAAATGCGGGAGGAAATATTGTTCAAGAAATTGCTTTTTCTCTTGCCATTGGAAATGAATATCTTGCAAAATTAACAGAATTTGATATTTCTGTGGATGAAATTTCTAAAGTTATGCAATTTAATTTTGCTGTTGGAACAAATTATTTTATGGAAATTGCGAAAATTAGAGCGACACGTATGTTGTGGGCAAAAATTGTAAAAGAATATAAACCAGTTTGTGATTCTTCGGCAAAAATGTTTATTCATTCGGTTACTTCGTCTTATAATAAAACAATTTACGACCCTTATACAAATGTTTTAAGAGAAACTACCGAAGCAATGTCTGCTGCAATAGCCGGAGTTGATAGTTTGAATGTTTTGCCTTTTGATGATGTTTATAAAAATTCCAATGAATTTTCGGAACGAATTGCAAGAAATATACAAATTTTATTGCAAGAAGAAGCAAATTTAGATAAAAATATTGATGCATCTGCAGGCTCATATTATATAGAAAATCTAACATATTTACTTGCGAAAGAATCTTGGAAATTATTTCAAAAAATAGAAGAAAACGGAGGATATTTAAAATCTTACGAAAATAATTTTATTTATGATGAAATTAAAAATACTGCCAAAAAACAGGATAAAAATATTTCTTTTCGTAAAACAAATTTATTAGGAACAAATCAATTCCCAAATTTTGACGAAGAAATTAAAGAAAATATTGAAAAAGATTTAAAATTTTCTGATAAAAAAAGTTATAGTAAATCTATAAATACTTATAGGTTATCTTCGGAATTTGAAAAATTACGTTTAAAAACAGAGAGATTAAAAAAAGCACCAAAAGTTTTTAATTTTACTTATGGAAATTTAAATATGCGAAAAGCACGTTCTGCTTTTTCTTGTAATTTTTTTGCTTGTGCAGGTTTTGAAGTTATTGATAATTTTGGTTTTAAAACTATAGATGAAGGAATAAAAGAAAGTTTAAAAAATAAATCAGATATAGTTGTAATTTGTTCTTCTGACGAAGAATATTCAAAAATTGTTCCGGAAATTTATGAAAAATTAAATGAAAATTCTATAATTGTTGTTGCAGGTTTTCCAAAGAATTGCATAGTAGATTTGAAAAAAATCGGAATAAAGCATTTTATTCATATAAAATCTAATGTTTTGGAAGAATTACAAAAGTTTCAGAAAGAATTAAAAATTTAAGAAATTAAATTTTTTTGCAAAATATTATGGGAATAAATAATGATAAAATTATAAATTTTAGCTTTGCAAGTCTGAGAAAACTAATGGAAGTTGTAAAGATAAAAAAAATAAAAAACCATTCAAAATTTGATGAATGGTTTTCATATAATTATAAAATAAATGAAGATGAATCTGAATTTTTGGAAAAATTAGTAAATAGGCATGAATTGGATTTATCTTCCTACAGCGAACAAAAATTAACAATCAGGTTTATTGCACCTATTTTAAATAGAATAGATTTTCATTTTGATGATGTTAAAGATTGGTACAGTTCCGAAATATCTTGTAAATTAAATGGTTTTTTATTAAAAGGGAAGCCATATTTAATTGTTGCAAAAGGAATAGATTTTCCTGAAAAACCATATTTTTTTTTACAGGAATATAAAAAATCTGTAAATCCGTATGGCAATCCAGAATATCAAGTTCTTGCAGAAATGTTAGCAGCAATTACTTTAAATAAATCAAATAAAATTTATGGAAGTACGCATTAAAATTTTCTGAGATAAAAAAAATTTATATAAACCTACAAAAAATAAAATTTTTATTTTGTAGATAATTTTTTCGAAAATCGTCCAAAATTTCAATATTTTTTAATTTCAAAATAAAAAAAAATTTTTTCAAAAATCGTCTAAAAATTTAACATTTTTTAATTTAAAAATAAAAAAAAATTTTTTCAAAATTCGTCCAAAAATTTAACATTTTTTAATTTCAAAATAAAAAAAATTTTTTCAAAATTCGTCCAAAAATTTAATATTTTTTAATTTCAAAATAAAAAAATTTTTTTTTCAAAAATCGCCCAAAATTTTAAGATTTTTTAATTTCAAAATAAAAAAAATTTTTTCAAAAATCGTCCAAAATTTTAATATTTTTAAAAAACAACATTTTCGACCAAACATTGGATTGGAGGTTAAATAAAAAAGAAACCTCCAATGTTAAAAAAAATTTTTTTTTCAAAAAACACCCAAAATTTTAATATTTTCGAAAAACAACATTAACACCAATGTTTGATTCTAAACATTGGTGTTAAAAAAAAACCTCCAATGTTTCGACATCAATTTTAAAAAAAACAACATTGGAGGTTTTTTTTAAAATTTTTTCCAGTTTTTTTATTCAATTTTTTTATAAATTCTTGCACACCATACCAACCTACATTTTCAACAGGCAAATCATCACCTTTAAAATAATTTGGATTATTACCCATTATTTCTTTCCATAATTTTTGTGTTACTTCATATTTGCCAATATAAAAATCAGAAACTCTTACTGTCTGTGTGAACTGGTTTTTCATTATCATCGCCATCATTACTTCCCATTTGAAATGTTCCACCTTTTACAAAAACAAAATCTTCATCTATTTCGCTTTCCATTTTTAAATTAAAATTTGTTTTTCCGTTTTGTTCTATATTTATTAAATGTGTTGTTTCTTTGTATTTTTTACCGCATTTAATTTTATTGTATGCTCACCAAATTTTAAAATAATATTTTGCGAGGTTTTTCCTATGTATTTGTTATTTATGTATAAATCAGCATTTTGTGGATCACTATTTATTTGAATTTCTAAACCCTTTTGTAAAATAATATTTTCTTTATTCATTTTATTTTCTTCAATAATTACATTTTTTATAGAATTTTCGTAACCGTCTTTACGTGCTTCTATTTTATAATTCCAAACTAAGTACACGACAAAAAGTTTAAAATTGTTTATTTTTAATTTTTTGCTGTTTTAATAATTGATTTGTAATTTGATTTAATCCGAAATAAATATTGTGGTTTCTTTTATTTATGCTTTTTTTTCATTTTTAGATGTTTTAATACCAACTTTATATAAGTTATTAATTATAAAATTCGTAAAAAAATAGTGTTTTTTTGAAAAAATTTATTCCGTTCTTAAATTTGTTATTATAAATTCTTGTCTTTTTAGCGTATTTTTTCCCATATAAAAATCAAGTAAATCAGAAATAATATCTTCTTTTTTCATTCTTACATTTTCTAAACGCATATTTTCGCCAATAAAATATTTAAATTCTTTTGGTGAAATTTCGCCAAGTCCTTTAAAACGAGTAATTTCTGGATTTTTTTTAACTTTTTTTATTGCTTTTTGTTTTTCTTCTTCATCATAACAATAAAAAGTTTCTTTTTTATTTCTTACTCTAAAAAGTGGTGTTTGTAAAATATACAAGTGTTTTCTTTGAATTAATTCAGGAAAAAATTTTAAAAAAAAAGTTATCAACAACAAACGTATGTGCATACCGTCAACATCGGCATCAGTAGCAATTATAATTTTATTGTATCGTAAATTTTCTATATTTTCCTCTATGTTCAAAGCCGCTTGAAGTAAATTAAATTCCTGATTTTCATAAACAACCCTTTTTGTTAATCCGTAAGTATTTAAGGGCTTACCTTTTAAACTAAAAACTGCCTGCGTATTTACATCTCTGGATTTTGTAATTGAACCACTTGCAGAATCTCCCTCAGTAATAAAAATTGTACTTTCATCTCTATTTTTATGTTTAGAATTAAAATTAATTCTACAATCTCTAAGTTTTTTATTATGTAAACTCGTTTTTTTTGCTCTTTCTCTTGCAAGTTTTTTTATTCCAGAAATTGCTTTTCTTTCTTTTTCTGATTCTATTATTTTATTTAATAAAATTTTTGCTGTTTCTGGATTTCTATGTAAAAAATTGTCTAATTCTTTTTTAAAAAAATCTATAACGAAATTTCTAATTTTTGTTTTATTTTTATCTATATATTTAGAACTTAATTTTATTTTTGTTTGCGATTCAAAAACTGGCTCTTCAACTCTCAAACTAATGGCACCAATAATTGAAGTTCTGACATCAGAATTATCAAAATCTTTTTTATAAAATTCTCTAATAGTTTTTACAATTGCTTCTCTAAATGCAAGTAAATGTGTTCCTCCTTGTGTCGTGTGTTGTCCGTTTACAAATGAATAATGTTCTTCTCCGTATTGTTTTCCGTGAGTGAATGCTATTTCTATATCTTTCGCTTTTAAATGTATAATTGGATAATTCCCAGATGAATTCATATTTTCATTCAATAAATCTCTAAGACCATTTTTTGAGAAAAATTTTTTATTATTAAAATAAATACTCAAATCTGTGTTTAAAAACGTATAGTTTTTAATCATAATTTCAATATATTCTATAATAAATTTGTAATCTACAAATAAAGTTTTATCCGGAATAAATGAAATTTCTACACCGTTATTTTCATTAGTATCTATAATTTCATAATTTTCTTTAATTATTCCTTTTGAATAAATAATTTTTTTAATTTTTTTCCCTCTAAAAGATTTTATTTCAAAAAAATCAGACATTGCATTTACAGCTTTTATTCCAACGCCATTTAATCCCACCGATTTTTTAAAAACTTTGGAATCATATTTTGCTCCGGTGTTCATTTTCGAAGAAACATCAACAACTTTGCTGAGTGGAATTCCACGACCATAATCACGTATTTTTACTTTATTTTCCTTAATTTCTATATCTATTTTTTTTCCATTTCCAACGACAAATTCATCTATAGAATTATCTAAAACTTCTTTTATCAAAACATAAATTCCATCATCTTGCGAACTTCCATCACCAAGTTTACCTATGTACATACCCGGTCTTTTACGAATATGAGTTTTCCAATCTAAGGTTTTTATTGTGTCTTCTGTGTATATTTCTTTCATTTTTTTGGATTATAAAAAAAAAATTATTCATAAATCCCAAAAAAAAATTTGAAATTTATGAATAATTTTTTTTAATTATCAATGATTTTTTTTAATTCTATTAAAAATCGTTCTCTGATTGTCAGCAGTTCTTCTAATTCCATCTTTTCACTGTAAACACGCACAACTTCTTTCAAACATTCTACACGAAAAAATCCTCCAGACGCTAAATCAAAATTATTATTTGATACATTATTTTTTAGATTTTTTGCTATTTCAGAAAATAATTTCCAATTTACAAAAGTTGGTATTTCAAAATAATAAATTCCTTTTCGTCCCAAACCCTTATAAATTCCTTTTTCTAAGATTTCCAGAGAGAAACTTTTTTGAATTTTTAATAAAGAATTAACTTTGAATTTCTTTTTATTAGAAAAAGAAATTCCCTCTTCCATATAACATTCTTGTAAATTCTTAATAAGATCATAATTTCCTAAATCTTTCAAACGAATGCTATAATAAATATTATTATAAATTCTTAATATTGCTGGTTCAGCTCTAAAATAGTGTTTGAAATATTTTTTTACATTACGAGTAACTCGTCTTATCTTCTCATTTTCATAGTTTTGTCTCGTAATAAAAAAGATGTAATTTGGTTTAGGTATTTTCGGAAAATTTATTCCATGATAACCCGGAAACATATCAATATTTTCCATTACAAAAGTTCCAGGTATTACATTATCTTCTAATGTCTCCAAAATTTCTTCCTTGTATATAAAACCAGAAAGTTCTAAAGTTTTTTTTTCCATAAAATTTATTTTTTATAAATAATAAAAATTTTTTATAAAAAAACGTTATTTTTTTTAAAAAATTTTTTTTATATAAAAATATTTTATTCGCAATTATTTTTTTGCAAAAATTTTAAAATCAAATAATAAATTTAAATAATTTATGTTGCTTTTATATTTCTAATTATTTTATATGTGATAAATGGGAAAAATCTTTTTAAAAAAAGCAATAGTAATTCTCCAAAACTTCCAATCTTTATTTCTTTTTTATTTTTTTTTATTCCTTTTAAAATAATTTCAGCAACTTTTTCCGGCAAAATACCTTTTTCTTGTCCGTCATCCATTTTTTTATATGGTTCACCAGTTTTTGTAATGGAGTTAAAAGAAATATTTGTTTTTGCTCTTCCGATAATAATTAAACTAATTTTTATATTATTATGGTAATTTTCTGCAAGTAAAGTTTCAAAAAAACCATGTAAAGCATGCTTAGAAGCAGAATAAGAAGCTCGCAATGGAAAACCAAATTTACCAACTAAACTGCTTGTTGCTAAAATATGTCCATTTTTATTTTTCAACATATACGGTAAAACTGCTTTTGTTAATGCAATTGTGCCAAAATAATTAACTTCCATTAATTTTCTATCAATTCCTAAATTTGTTTCAGAAATTAAACTCCTTTGACTTAAACCAGCATTATTTATTAAAATATCTATTTGTCCAATTTTATTTATAATATTTTTAATGAAAATATCAACATTTTCTGTTTTCATTAGATCTAATGTGAACGGAAAACAATTAGATTTTTTATCACCACAATTATTTTTCACTCTTTCTAAATCATCAATTTTTCTGGCAGATAAAATTACTTTCGCTCCTTCTTTAATGAAAGCATAAACCAAACATTCTCCAATTCCAGAAGAAGCACCAGTTATTAAAACTATTTTATTTTTAAAGTTCATTTTAAATTTTTTCAAAAAAACATAAAAAAATTATAAATTTAAATTAATTTTGCATTGTAAAAGGAATATTTTATATTTATTCTTAATTTTTTTATATATGGAAAAAGTTTTTTCAAAAAAATATTCGTTCAAAATAAAGAAAGAAAACGGAAAAAAATATATTTTTGATTTTATTAGAAAAAAATTTGTTCTATTAACTCCGGAAGAATTTGCTCGTCAAAATGTAATAAAATTTCTTGTTTATGAAAAAAATTATTCTCCCAATTTAATAAAAATAGAAACAAGTTTTAAAATAAATAATCTAAGGAAAAGAGCAGATATTTTAGTTTTTAATAATAAAGGAGAAGCAGTTTTACTTGTAGAATGTAAAGCTCCATATTTAAAATTAACAAAAAAAGTTATAGAGCAAATAGCAATTTATAATTTGAAATTAAATGTAAAAGAGCTTTTGATAAGCAATGGAATTGTTCATTATTTCTGTAAAATGAAAAATGAAAAATAATTTTTATTTTTTATTTAAAATTAAAAAAATTTCAAAATCTGTGTTCAATTTGATATTTGAACACAAATTTTAATTTAAAGACGTAAAAAAAATTATAAAATATTTTAATAAATAATTTTATTTCCTTGTAAACTATAATTTTTATTTGTTTCTTCTATAAAAGATAAAATTTCTTCTTTTCCTGTATTCTTTACCGCAGATGTAATAAAAATATTTGGTAATTCTTCCCAAATTTCTAATATTTTTGTTTTGTAATTTTTTACAGCATTTTTTAAAATATTTTTCTTTATTTTATCCGTTTTTGTAAAAGCAATAACGAAAGGAATTCCATTAATTCCAAGATTTTTCATAAAATTCAAATCTTTATTTTGCGGCGGAATTCTAATGTCAATTAATACAAATACACAAATTAAATTTTCTCTTTTATTGATATAAATATTAATAAATTTTGCCCATTTTCTTTTCTCTTTTAATGGAACTTTTGCAAAACCATAGCCGGGTAAATCTACAAGATACCAATTTTCATTAATTAAAAAGTGATTAATTAGCTGAGTTTTCCCTGGAGTTGAAGATGTTTTTGCTAATTTTTTTCTATTTGTCAGCATATTTATCAAAGATGATTTTCCAACATTAGACCTTCCAATAAAAGCATATTCTGGATAAATTCCTTTTGGACATTTTTCTATATCTTTATTACTAATTAATAATTAATTTATTAAAAGTTTGATTTATGAATTTGAAAAGATCAATATATTTTTTTAGTATGATACTTTTTGTTTTTTTTCTTTCTTCTTCTTGTGTTGTTTCTAAAAAGAAATACGAAGAATTAGAAACAAAGAAAAAAAATTTAGATAAAAAAGTTAGAAAATTAAAAAAAGAAAATAAAGGAAAAGATAAGGAAATTAGTAATTTAAATTCTTCCATAAATAATATTCGTGAAGAATATAATGACATTAAAAACCTATTATCTGAAAGTAATGCTCAGAAAAGTTCTGAAATAGATAAGTTAAGTTCTGAAATTTCTAATATGGACGAAAAACTGGTAGAAGCCATAAAAAATTATAAAAAAGAAAAATCGCAATTAGAAAAAGAAAAAAAATCGCAAAGTTTGCTTGCCGAAGAATTGAAAACAAAAGAGCAAAAAATCATTAAGCTAGAAAAAATGATTAATGAAAATAAAGAAAAAGTAAATTTTCTTAAAGACGCTATTTCGGAAGCTCTTATGGCATTTGACAGTTCTCATTTGCATGTTCATCAAAAAAATGGGAAAGTTTATATTTCTCTTGATGAACAACTTCTTTTTAAATTTGGAAGTTCTAAGGTTGGTAAAAAGGGGAAAAAAGCATTAAAAAAATTATCTACTGTTTTAGAAAAAAATGAAAATATTGATATTACCATAGAAGGTCATACAGATAATGTTGGCGATGTAAATGCAAATTGGGATTTGAGTGTTGCTCGTGCAACTTCAATAGTGAAAATTTTGCAAAAAAATTCAAGCATAGAGCCTAAAAGATTTAAAATGAACTTTATAAGTTATTAGAATAAAAATTTTAAATAAAAAATAGTAAAATTTTCACGTTTTTTCAAAAAAATTTTTTTTATTTTGAAATTAAAAAATTTGGATTTTTTTGAAAAAACATTAAAATTTTCATGATTTTTTGAAAAAATTTTTTTTATTTTTAAATTAAAAAACATTAAAATTTTAATGTTTTTTTGAAAAAATTTTTTTCATTTTGAAATTAAAAAACATTAAAATTTTGGACGAATTTGAAAAAAAAAATTTTTTTATTTTTATTTTAAAATTATTAAAATTTTGAACGAATTTAAAAAAAAAAATTTTTTAAATTTGAGATTAAAAATTATTAAAATTTTGGACGAATTTTGAAAAAATTTTTTTTTATTTTGAAAATAAAAATTAGATAATATAACATTAAAAAAAAATCAAAAAAAATTTTTTTATTAAAAATAATGTTCGTAATTTTGCGAACATTAAAATATTTATAATGAATAAAAATAATTTTTTTACAGAAGAACAAAATCAAAAAGCAAAGTTTTTTAAAGCACTTGCTCATCCAGTTAGAGTTTTTATTATTGAATTTATTTCTAATCAATCTTGTTGTTACAGTGGTGATTTAAGTAATATACTACCAATTTCAAAATCTACTTTATCACAACATTTAAAAGAACTAAAAAATGCTGGTTTGATACAAGGTGAAATAAAAACACCAAAAATTAAATATTGTTTAAATGTAGAAAATTGGCTATTAGCTCAAAAATTATTTAAAAATTTATTTAAAATATAAAAAATTTATAAACAATATTCGTTATTTTTTAAATACGAATAATAATAATTTTAATAATGAAAATAAAAGTATTAGGCTCTGGTTGTGCAAAATGCAATCATTTAGAAAAAGTAACTAGACAGGCAGTTACAGAATTAAAAATCGATGCTAATATTGAAAAAATAGAAGACATCGTCAAAATTATGGGATATGGTGTTATGTCCACTCCGTCCTTAATTGTAAATGATAAAATTTTAATTTCTGGATATGTGCCTTCAATTTCCAAAATGAAAAAATTATTACTAAAATAATGAACAAAATATTTTTTTTTACATTCTTTATTTTTTTAAACATTTTTCTTTTTTCTTGTGGCTCTGAAAATAAAAAAGAAAAAGAAAATTCTAATACCATTAAAAAAATAAAAGAAAGTTCGGGTAAATCAGATAAAATAGCTGTTTATTACTTTCATTTTTCCAGACGCTGTATGACTTGTTATGCTGTGGAAAATGAAACTAAAAATATATTGGAAACACTTTTTTCTGAGGATTTTAAAAAGAGTAAAATAAGTTTTCTAAGCATTAATTTAGAGGAAGAGAAAAATAAAGAATTGGCAAAAAAATTTCAAGTTTCATCACAAAGTTTGATTTTTACCAAAGGAAACAAAAAAGTAGATTTAACAAATAAAGCTTTTATGTATGCTGTTGATAATTCTGATAAGTTAAAAGAAAAGATTAAAAGCACCATTGAAGAATTAAAAAAATTTTAAGATGGAATTTTTGCAAAATATTCTTGATAATTCACAATTACCTATAATTTCTGCACTTATATTAGGACTAATGACAGCGATTAGTCCTTGTATTTTGGCAACAAATATCGCAGCTATTGCTTATATTAGTAAAGATGTTAAAGATAAAAAACAAGTTTTTATTAATGGTTTACTTTATACTGTTGGTAGAATTATTACTTATACTGTTATAGGTTTGATTTTTTATTTTGGAGTAAGTCAATTTTCTGTTTCAGGTTTTATTTTAAAATTTGGAGAAAAATTTCTTGGTATTTTATTAATTATTATTGGGGTTTTTATATCTGGTATAATTAAATTTAAAATCCCATTTTTAAGCGATTTAACGAGCAAAGTTAATAATAAAAAATATATTAAATTCTGGGAGTTAATTTTATTAGGAATTGTTTTTGCTTTAGCATTTTGTCCATACAGTGGCATACTTTATTTTGGAATGTTAATTCCGATGACAATAACAAGCATTTCTGGACTTTATTTGCCAATTATTTTTGCTATCGCAACAGCTTTGCCAATTATAATTGTATCTTATTTTTTAGCATATTCTATCTCAAGTGTTGGATCTTTTTACAATAAAATGAAAACTTTTGAAATTTGGTTTAGATATATTATTTCAATTATTTTTATTTCGGTTGGAATTTATTACTCTACAATATTTTTCTTATGAAAAACTTAAACAAAAAAAATATTATTTTAATTTTGTTAATACCGATTTGGTTTTTAATATATTACAATCTTTCAAATATTTCTGATTTTATTATTGATAATATTTTATTCCTTGAAAAAGAAAATCATTTTACGGAATCTTTACGTTTTTTTATTTATGAAGTACCAAAAGTTATTTTATTATTAATCTTGATTATCTTTTTTGTAGGTTTTATTAGAACTTGGTTTACTCCGGAAAAAACACGAAAAGCACTAGAAGGTAAATCTTTATTTACGGGAAATATTTTGGCTTCTTTTTTAGGAATATTAACTCCGTTTTGTTCTTGTTCTGCTATTCCATTATTTTTAGGTTTTATTGAAGCTGGAATTCCTATAGGAGTTACTTTTTCTTTTTTGATAGCATCACCGATGATAAATGAAATTGCTATTGTTTTATTACTCAGTTTGTTTGGTTGGAAAGTTACTTTAATTTATGTTATAACAGGTTTAATTATTTCTATTTTTTCTGGTTATTTAATTAATATTTTAAAATTAGAAAAATATGTAAAAGATTGGGTTTTTAAAGTAAAAGCAAATAGTAATTCTGAAGAAAATATAAAAATAAAATTTCAAGAAAGAATAGATTATGGTTTAAATACCCTTAGAGAAATACTTGGAAAAATATGGATTTACATTATAATTGGTATTGCTGTTGGAGCTGGTGCACACGGTTATATTCCTGAAAATTATCTTTCTGAGTTAATGAGTTCTTCCAATTGGTATTCTGTTCCTTTGGCGATTTTAATTGGTATTCCTTTATATTCAAATGCGGCTGGAATTATTCCTATAGTAAGTGTTTTAATGGAAAAAGGCGTTTCTCTTGGAACAGCTTTAGCTTTCATGATGTCTGTAGTTTCTTTGTCTTTACCTGAAATTATTATTTTGAAAAAAGTTTTAAAAATGAAATTGATTTTGATTTTTATTGGAACTGTTTCCACAGGAATTATTATTGTTGGTTATTTATTTAATTTAATTGAAATATGATGATCTTTTAATTTCCATTTGCAAATAAATTTGTTTTTTGAAATTTTAAAAAAAAACATTAAAAATTTTGGCGATTTTTGAAAAAATTTTTTTTAAAATTTCAAAAAATCATTAAAAAATCGCCGATTTTTGAAAAAAATTTTTTTTTATTTTGAAATAAAAAAATTTTAAAATTTTCACGAATTTTGAAATTTTTTTTTTATTTTGATTTTAAAATTTTCACGAATTTGAAAAAAAAAAATTTTTATTTTGATTTAAAAAACATTAAAATTTTCACGTTTTTTGAAAAAAATTTTTTTATTTTCAAATTAAAAAATATTAAAATTTTCACGAATTTGAAAAAAAATTTTTTTTATTTGAAATGAAAAAATTAATTTTACAAAAAATTTTAATAACTATTTTTATAGCATAAAAAGGAAATAAAATGTTAATAATATTTAAAATCTTTTAATTACAAAAATGAAAATTACAAAAATTGAAATTAAAAATTTCAGAAATCATAAAGATACAGTAATTGAACTTAATGAAAATACAGTTTTAATTGGAAAAAATAATACAGGTAAAACTTCTTTTCTTGAAGCATTAAAATTAGTTTTAGATAAAACAGGCAGAAAATATCCAGTAGAAGATGATTTTTATACAACTGATACTTTTAATGAAACAAGTATAAATCCTATTGAAATTATACTTGAATTTAAAGAGTTCAAAGAAAATAGATTTTCTGGCAATATTGTTAGTGATTTTCAAAATGTTTGGCAATATGATAAAAGTACATTAGAGTATGAAGAACCATTAAAATACATCAAATTATATTATAAAGCCAAATATAAATTTGAAGATAAAAAGATTGAAATTGAAAGGTATTTCTTAAATGACGAAAAAAAAGAAATTAAAAGTGAAAAAGTAAGTAATCACAGATTATCATATTTTCCTTTTTTTTATTTAGAAACATTAAGGGATATTCATAAACAAATTAATTATAAAAACTCATTTTGGGGAGATTTAAAAAAACATTATTACTTACACATCCTGATATTAATAAGCTAAAAGAAGAATTAAAATTATTACAAAAAAACCTCAATCAATCTACAGGAGACTTATATTTACAAGCATTTTCAAAAAGAAACTGGGAACTTTTAGATCAGTTAGATATTTTTGTGAAAAATTCAAATACAAATTTTGCTTTACCGATTTCAAGACATGGTTCTGGCACACAGAATATTGCAACATTTTTAATTTTTAAAGCATATATTAATTTATTGCTTAAAAAAGTAGTAAGTAATCCTGAGGCTTTTCCAATTATTGCCATTGAAGAACCTGAGGCTCATATACACCCACAAGCACAACGTGAGTTATTTGGAGAAATTAAAGAATTAAAAGGACAAAAAATTATATCTACACATTCTATTTTCATTGTAGAACAAACAGATATTTATGATATTGTTTTATTGAAAAATAATCAAGGAATTTCAACAGCACATCAAATTCCTAAATTTAAAAAACAACTAAAACCAAATCTTCCTGCTATAGCTTATGAAAAAAATAAAACTTTGAATAAGAAAGAAGAAAGCATGATAAAAAGATATGTAAAATATAAACAAGCCGAAATTTTTTTTTCAAATTTATTTATTTTATGTGAAGGTGATAGTGAAAAATTATTTTTAGAGCAAATTATTCCTTATTACAAAAATAAAACAATAGGACAACTTGGTATTTCTGTCATTAATTGTGATGGAAAAAATTACACTACTTTTCTAAAAGTAGCTAAACTTTTAGAAATGAACTGGATAATATTTTCAGATGCTGAAGAAGATACTAAAAAAGAAGTAAAAAAGCAATCTAAAAATGTGGGATTTAAGGAGCAAAAAATAAACGAAAATATTATATTTCTTCCTAAAAATGCAGATTTTGAAAAACTTTATATTGATTTTTATGGTGAAAATATTATTAAAGAATTTATCACTGAGATATTTGATAAAGATATTTTTCAGAATTTTAAAAATGATGCTAAAGAGGGTTTGGAAAAAAGAAATGAATCTAAAAATTATTCTGAAAAAGAATTATTAAATAAGTTTATTGATAGTAAAGGGAAACCTCATATGGCTGAAAAATTAGCCAACTATATTATAAAGAAAAAATTAGAAATACCTAAAGTTATAAAAGAATTAATAGATAAATCATATTCAAAATTAAGTTAATTATGGAAAAATTAAACGAACATCAAGAAAAAGCGGTTACATATAATAAAGGTTCTCTTCTTGTTTTAGCGGGTCCTGGTTCAGGTAAAACAAAAATTTTAACACATAGAATCGCACATATTTTAAATGATAGCCTTAATGAGCGTTATAAAATTCTTGCTTTGACATTTACAAATAAGGCTTCTGACGAAATGAAAAATCGTATTAAGAAATTAGTTTATGATACTAAATCTATTTCACGACTTTCCATCGGAACATTTCATGGCTTTGCTTATAAAACTTTAAAATCTTATGGTAGTTACATAGGTATTTCTTCTGACTTTATTATTTACGATAAAAAAGAAGATCTCTATCAAATTTTATTTGATGCAATTGTAAAATATATTAGAAATGAACAAGAAGACGATACAAAAAGACATATTTTATTAAGAAATGAAGCATTCCAAAATATTGCATTACTTGAAAATAATATTGTTAATATTTTTAATATCATTGAAAAAATAAAACATCAAATATTTAAAAATGAAGAATTTAAAAAATCTTATTTATATTCCGAAGAAATAGAAATTATCTTAGAAATTTATGAAAAAGAATTAAAAGAATATAAAATTTTAGATTATTCGGACTTATTATTAAAAACTATAGAGTTATTTGATAAAAAAGATTTTTTGAGAAAAGATTACCAAAAAATTTACAAACATATTTTAGTAGATGAAGGACAAGATACAAATAAACTGCAATTTGAATTACTAAAATTATTAGCTAATAATGAAAATAATTTGTTTATTGTTGCAGATGAAGACCAAGTTATTTACGAATGGAATGATGCACATTTTAAATATTTATTAGAATTAAGAAAAAGATATAAAGCTGAAATTATACAGCTTTATGAAACTTATAGATGTCCAGAACAGATTATTGAAATAGCTAATAAATTAATTGCGCATAATAAAATTCGTTTAACTGAAAAACATAAACTAAAAACTTTAAAAAGAGACCAGAAAGAAAATATACTTGTGCTATTATATCAAGAAATAGAAAAATTTTAAGTGAATTTAAGGAGATTTTTAGGGCAAAAAATATACCTTATTATATTCCTTCTGTACAAGATAAATTTGTAGGTCAAGAAATTAACGCTCTTCTCTATTTACTAAAATCTATTGTAAATGAAAATGATAAAATAGCAATTTATAGATTATGTCAGTTTTATAATATAGATTATAATCATGTTTCTTATAATGATAATCTTACATTATTACAACAATTTACTAAAATATTAAAAGAAGAAAATATCGTTAATCTAATTAAAGAAATTATTAATGATAAAGTTAATTTTTTTAAATATATAGAAAAATATATGTCGGAATTTGATAAAAAAGAAGATATAGATGCTTTTACAGAGTATTATAGAAATTTTAATCATACAGAAGAAATAAAAAATTTAGCAAATTTTTTGAATTATATTGCTCTTTATTCAAATAATAAAGTTATTGAAAACGCTGTTGCACTTTTAACAGGACATACTGCTAAAGGTTTAGAATTTGATAATGTATTTTTAGTTTCCATGAATGAAGGTATTTTTCCAGATTTTAGAGCAAAAAAAGGTAGAAAATTAGAGGAAGAACGTAGAAATTGTTATGTTGCTATTACAAGAACAAAACAAAAATTATTTTTAAGTTATACAGAAAGAAAAGATACATATTATGGAGATAGAGAACATCAACCTTCACGATTTCTAAAAGAAATGGAATTAATATAGTAAAGTAATTAATCCCTTTACAAAAAACTTTTTCAACCTGTATAAACCTAATTTTTAGTTTTTTTCTTAATTTTCCTGCGCTTGCGGTGTTTTCACCACCGCACATTATTAAATTTAAAATGTTAAAATTTTGAGCAAATTATGAAAAAAAAATTTTTTTTATTTTGAAAATAAAAAATATTAAAATTTTGGACGTTTTTTGAAAAAAATTTTTTTTAATTCAAATTTAAAAAATATTAAAATTTTGGACATTAAAAAAAAAAATTTTTTTTATTTTGAAATTAAAAAATATTAAAATTTTCACGTTTTTTGAAAAAAATTTTTTTATTTTGAAATTAATTTTTTTAATCAAAAATTATAAAGTTTTTACTCTTACAAAAAGATAACCTTTTTCCAATTTTCAAAAAATTTCTTTTTAGTTTTTTATTTATTAAATCTACGTTAGTTACTTTTTTAGAACAAACAATAATAGCAAAAATATTTTTTTTTTCAATTTTTTCAATTTTTTTAATAAAAAAATCAATAGTACTTTTTATTTGTTCATAAGCTTTTCGAATATTAGCTCCTTTTAATTCTAAAAAATAGAAATCATTTTTTTCACAAACAATAAAAACAAAATCACATTTTTTAATATTATTTTCTTTTATAAATCCTCCATCAACTGTAATTTTATATATTGTTTTTTCACCATAATTTTTTATGGTAAACTTGGATTGTTTTTCTTTAAAAACAATTTCTTTTTTGACCTCTTCAGAAATATATTTTCTTTGTTTTTTAGAAGATTTTTTTTTGAAATTTTCACAACAATTTTTATTATTTATCTTCATATTTCAAATCTAAAATATTATCAAATTCAATATTTATTTCTTCAGAAACATCATCTATTGCATTGGTATCTATATTTTTATCTTCATAATCTAAAATATCTTTTGCAATACCGTCAGAAATATAATAAGCGCTTACATTTTCAAAATCTAACCAATATTTTTCTGGTATAATTTTTCTTAATTTTTCTTTTGTTTCTTCGTCAGAATTATAACAATTACCTGCTTCTATCAAATTAGAAAAAGACGTTAAAATATATGGACTATGTGTAGTAATAATTAAATGATTATTATTTTTTAAACATTTTTCACTTAGAAAATAACTTAATTTTTTTTGTGTAAATGGATATAAATTAATTTCTGGCTCTTCACAAATAAAAAGTACATTTTTTTCTTGCGAATAATATTCAGTTATCAAAGCCAAAGGAATAGACGACTGCATACCGCTTGAAGTTTTTGTAAGCGGTATATTTTTATTTTCACTAATTTCTATTAAATTTTTATTATTTTCTGTAAATATTTTTAACACGACCAAAATTAATTATACAATCTGGAATTAGTGTTTTATTTCTAATTAGAGAAAAAATACTATCAGCAAAAATAGATATTAAAATTCTTTCTGCTGGATAATAAACAAGATGATTAATTAAATTTGAATTTTGTAAAGTTTTAAAAAAATTTATATCTTTATCCATTAATTCTAATAATTTTTTTGATAATTTTTTTGAATCTTCCATATTATTATTTTTTTTTAAAAAAGATTTAATCAACTTTATTCTTTCCAAATTTATCTTCTGGAATCTTTTCCTCATTTTATTGTTATTTTCAATTTTATTGTTTTCATATCTGATATGAGTATCTTCATAATAATATTCTATCTTTGTTTTTCCTTCTTCAAGGAAATCATCAATATTATAGCTTTTCAAGAAATAGTTAAAATTTTCTTTTCCCTCTTGAAAATCTATATCATTAAAAATTGCTAATAATTTAGCTATTATGCTTTTTCCAGTTGCTTGTTTTCCTATAAAAATAGTAAATGGTTTTATTTTAATATCTATATTTTTTATAGGTCCAAAATTTTTTACAATTAATCTCATATATTTTTTTTCACAAAAATAATATATATATTTTAATAAAAAAAATGCAAAAATTTTTAATTATTAAAATTATTAAAATTTTGGACGATTTTTGAAAAAAAAATTTTTTTTAATTTGAAATTAAAAAAAATTAAAATTTTGGACATTAAAAAAAAAAATTTTTTTTATTTTGAAATTAAAAAATATTAAAATTTTCACGTTTTTTGAAAAAAATTTTTTTATTTTGAAATTAAACGATTTTTGAAAAAAATTTTTTTTATTTTGAAATTTAAAAAATATTAAAATTTTCACGTTTTTTGAAAAAAAATTTTTTTATTGAAATTAAAAAATATTAAAATTTTGGTCATTTTTTGAAAAAATATTTTTTATTTCAAAATAAAAAATATTAAAATTTTTACGTTTTTTGAAAAAAAATTTTTTTTATTTTTAAATTTAAAAAATCTTAAAATTTTGGACGATTTTTGAAAAAAATTTTTTTTATTTCAAAAAATTAAAAAAACGGCAAATTTTTATTTTTTTTATTTTTTAATTCAATTTAAAAAAATTAAAATATTTTAATTTTTTTTTTAATTATTAAAATTTCTGATGACTTCTGAAAAAAATTTGAAAATAAAAAATTTCTCATTCTAAATTTATGGCAATCCTAATTTTTCAAATAAAATTCTATTTCTATTTTTAGCATCTTTTAATAATTTATCATATGTAATAACTTCTATATAAGCATTATAGCTTTCATGGTATTTAAAATAACCTATTCCATCTGGAGTTTTTTTAAAATCTTTATCAGATAATATTTCACCTAATTTCTTATTATAATCACAAATAATATAAGCATAAAATGGTGTATTTTTATTTGTAATTTGTATAAATATTCCTCTTCTATCTTTTATTTTATTCTCTCTAATAGTTCTAATATAACTTATAACTTGATCTATAGGATTTTTTTTATCCGTTTTTGTTGAATAATCATCTCGTCCAGGACGTTTAAATTCAACAATGATAAAAGAATTGTAAGGTGCATCCTCATTAACAAAAACAAAACTGTCAGAAAATATTAATAAATCTGGTTTATCTAAACTTTTAGAACTTGTTAATGGTATACTTTTAAAAGTTTTATCTGAAGCTAAATAACGGTGATAAGAAAGTCGTTCATCTATTAACCATAAGTTTTGTTTTTCATAATTAATTTCATCTGAAAGCATTTAAAAATTTATCTAGAAGTTCAATTACTGCTTTTCTATGAACAATATATTTTGCTAAACTTGCTTTACCAATAGCATTAAATTTTTCAATATAATTATTATAATTTTTTTTATAATCTTTTAAATTTGTAATATCTTTTTTTGGATTTAATATTTCTTCTCCGCGTTCTTTTATTTCTATTTCAAAATTATTTTGAATTTTAAATAATTCTATATCTAATTTATTACCACTTAATTCTGGAGGCATTTTATCAATGCTTTCTGATTTATATTTTAATAATTCTCTAAATTGAGGAGAATTGTCGAAAATATGTTTTTTATATTTATCAACTTTTTTTTCTCTATTTTTTCTTAAAAAATCTGATAATAAATTTTCTAATATTTGAATTATCTCATTCCTAATTTGTTTATAAGATATTTCATCTTTTTTTTGTTTGTTTGGTATATTGAAATTTGTTCTTTCAGAGTTAACTTTTGCATCTAAAAAACGGCTTGTAATATACACATTATAAACAAAAGAATTTCCGTTTTTTTCTTTTATGTATTTTCCTAAATCTGGAATTAATATAAAAAGATTTTCTGATTTCACCTCTCTGTCATTTGCACATAAATGAATTGTATGATTAATATTTGTATTAAAAACTTTTACTAGTGATAAATTGAATTTAAAATTTTTTATAGAAAAAACTTCTTTTTGAATGTATGTTTCTATTTTTTTCGAAAAAATATCTTGTAAAATAATTTTTTTTCCATTAATTTCTGAGACAGATATTAATGGACATTTGCATTTTACAAAAAACGCAACAACCTTAAAATCAAAGCTTTATGGTTTTTGTTTTTTGCGAA
>NBLL01000057.1 GCA_002084355.1 Bacteroidetes bacterium 4572_128
TATTGTTATGAGTTTGTTTTTTATTTTTATTTTACGGCTAATACTTCTTGCAGAAAGACAACATAATAAATTTAATAGAACTTTTGGTTATGGAATAATTTTTATTTTTTTATTTCATATAAGCATTAATGTTGGTATGACTATAGGTTTAACGCCAGTTATTGGTATTCCATTACCTTTTTTTAGCTATGGTGGTTCGTCGCTTTGGTCTTTTACAATTTTGTTATTTATTTTTTTAAGATTAGATATTAGTAGGCTTACGGAGTTGTAAAAAAAATTTAAAAAAAAATTTTTTTCAAAAAACGCCAATTTTTTATGAATTTTATAATTTAAAAAAAAAATTTTTTTTCAAAAAACGCCAATTTTTTTATGATTTTTATAATTTTAAAAAAAAAAATTTTTTCAAAAAACGCCAATTTTTTATGAATTTTATAATTTAAAAAAAAATTTTTTTTTCAAAAAACGCCAATTTTTTTATGATTTTTATAATTTAAAAAAAAAAATTTTTTTCAAAAAACGCCAAAATTTTTTTTTCAAAAAACGGCATTTTTTTATGAATTTTATAATTTAAAAAAAAAAATTTTTTTCAAAAAACGCCATTTTTTTATGAATTTTATAATTTTAAAAAAAAAAATTTTTTTCAAAAAACGCCATTTTTTTATGAATTTTATAATTTTAAAAAAAATTTTTTTCAAAAAACGCCAATTTTTTTATGATTTTTATAATTTAAAAAAAAAAATTTTTTTCAAAAAACGCCAATTTTTTTATGATTTTTATAATTTTAAAAAAAAAATTTTTCAAAAAACGCCAATTTTTTATGAATTTTATAATTTAAAAAAAAATTTTTTTTTCAAAAAACGGCATTTTTTTATGATTTTTATAATTTAAAAAAAAATTTTTTTTTCAAAAAACGGCAATTTTTTATGAATTTTATAATTTAAAAAAAAATTTTTTTTCAAAAAACGGCATTTTTTTATGAATTTTATAATTTAAAAAAAAATTTTTTTTTCAAAAAACGGCATTTTTTTATGAATTTTTATAATTTAAAAAAAAATTTTTTCAAAAAACGGCATTTTTTTATGATTTTTATAATTTAAAAAAAAATTTTTTTTCAAAAAATGCCAATTTTTTATGAATTTTTATAATTTAAAAAAATTTTTTTTTTCAAAAAACGCCAATTTTTTATGATTTTTATAATTTAAAAAAAAAATTTTTTTCAAAAAACGCCAATTTTTTATGATTTTTATAATTAAAAAAAAAAAAATTTTTTCAAAAAACGCCAATTTTTTATGATTTTTATAATTTTTTTTTCAAAAAACGCCAATTTTTTATGATTTTTATAATTAAAAAAAAAAAAATTTTTTCAAAAAACGCCAATTTTTTATGATTTTTATAATTTAAAAAAAAAAATTTTTTTCAAAAAACGCCAATTTTTTATGATTTTTATAATTAAAAAAAAAAAAAATTTTTCAAAAAAATGAATTTTTATAATTTTAAAAAAAAAATTTTTTTCAAAAAACGGCATTTTTTTATGAATTTTTATAATTAAAAAAAAAAAAATTTTTCAAAAAACGCCAATTTTTTTTATGATTTTTATAATTAAAAAAAAAAAAAAAATTTTTCAGATTTTATTTAAAATAAAAATTGCTTTCTCAATATTATTAACATTTTCTATAGAAATAAACATTTTATCTTTTTTTTCTTTTATCTGACAAATTTTAGGGTTTTTTTGTAAAAATATAAGAATGTTTTGAAAAATTTGACTTTCATAAAAAGGAGAATTTTTATTGGAAACTAAATAAATTACCATTTTTTTATTTTTAATAATAATTTTTTCTATTCCTAAATTTATTGCATAAAAACGCATAAAAACGACATTAATTAATTCTCTACTTTGTTTTGGCAATTTTCCAAAACGGTCAATTAATTGATTTTCAAATATTTTTAAACTTTTTTCATCTTCCATATTATCAAGTTTTCTGTAAAGATTCATTCTTTCAGAAATACTTTCTATATAATTTTCAGGAAAAAACAATTCTAAATCCGTATCAAAATTCAAGAACTGCCTCTTTTAAAATTCTTTGATAAGTTTGAAAACCCATATCAGAAATAAATCCACTTTGCTCGCCGCCGAGTATATTTCCTGCTCCTCTAATATCCATATCTTGCAAAGAAATATTAAAACCACTTCCAAGTTCAGAAAATTCCTCTATCGCCTTTAAGCGTCTCAAAGCTTCTTTATTTATTGTTTCTTTCGGCGGTGTAATGAGATAACAAAAGGCTTTTTTATTAGAACGCCCAACTCGTCCACGCAATTGGTGTAAATCGCTGAGACCAAAATTTTGTGCATTATTTATAATTATCGTATTTGCATTTGGAATATCTAAACCATTTTCAATTATGCTGGTTGCAATCAAAATATCATAATCTTCATTTATAAAATCCAACATAACTTTTTCCATAATTTTACCATCCAATCTGCCGTGTGCGACAACAGTTTTTACATTTGGTAAAATTCTAAATAAAAGTTTTTGAATTTCAAAAATATTATCTATACGGTTATTTATGAAAAAAATCTGACCGTTTCTTTGAACTTCATAATTAATTGCTTCTTTGATAATTTCCTCGTCAAAATTATGCAGCTCAGTAATTATCGGATAACGATTTGGTGGTGCAGTATTTATTATTGATAAATCTCTGGCTCCAATTAATGAAAATTGCAAAGTTCTCGGAATGGGTGTTGCTGTTAAAGTCAAAGTATCAACATTTAATTTAAATGATTTCAATTTTTCTTTTATGGAAACACCAAATTTTTGTTCTTCGTCTATAATTAATAGACCTAAATCTTTGAATTTCACATCTTTACTGACTAATCTATGAGTTCCAATTAAAATATCAATATCTCCATTTTTTAAATTTTGCAAAATCTTTTTCGTTTCTTTTGCATTTCGCATACGAGAAATATAATCAATATTACAAGGAAATTTTTCCAATCTCTTAGTAAAAGTTCTAAAATGTTGAAAAGCCAAAATTGTCGTCGGAACAAGCAAAGCAACTTGTTTATTATCAACAACAGCTTTAAAAGCAGCACGAATGGCAATTTCTGTTTTTCCAAAACCAACATCTCCACAAACTAACCTGTCCATAATTTTAGGTTTTTCCATATCATTTTTTACGGCAATAGTTGTTTTTAATTGGTCGGGAGTATCCTCGTAAATAAAAGACGCTTCTAAAAATTTTGACAAATAAGTATCTTTTGAAAAGGAATAGCCTTTTTCCTCTTGACGTTTTGCATAAAGATTTATTAATTTTTTTGCAATATCTTTTATTTTTTTCTTGGTTTTTGTTTTTAAATTTTTCCAAGTTTTTGAACCCAATTTGTGAATTTTCGGAGGAATACTATCTTTACTTTTATATTTTGAAATTTTATGCAAAGAATGTATGCTGACCAATAAAATATCATTATTTTTATAAATTAACCTAATACTTTCTTGTTTTTTTCCATTTAAAATTTGAGTTTCTAAACCAGAAAACCTTGCAACTCCATAATCAATATGAACAACGTAATCTCCTGAATTTAAATTATTTATCTCTTTTAAAGATAAATTTTGTTTATTTTCAATTTGCTGATTATTTTTTAACTCAAACTTATGATAACGGTCGAAAATTTGATGGTCTGTGAAAAGAGAAATTTTTAAATCATTATCAATAAAACCTCCATGCAAAATTATTTTTATAATTTTAAATTTTATTAAATCTTTGTCTTTTTCTAAAATTTTATTAATTCTTTCAATTTGTTTTTCATTATTTGATAAAATAATATTTGTATAATTTTCCTCTGTTTTTTTAAACATTTCCTCTTTAAAAATTTCAAAATTCTTATTGAATTTTTTTTGTTTTGAAATATTAAAATTGAAAAATTGACTCTCTGAAAAAAAATTTTTTTCTCCAAATTCAATGATTTTTTTAAACTTTTTTATATCTTCAAAAAAAATATTTTTTTCTAATAAATTTTTTTGCAAAATATTTTTTGACTTTTCCAGTGTATTTTTATAAATTTCATCTATTTTTTTATAATTAGATTTTAAATCTTTTGTCCATAAAATAGTTTCTTTTGGAATAAATTCAAAAAAAGAAATTTGATTTTCTAAATTTTTAACATTTGGAATTATTGCAATTTCATTTAATTGAGATTTTGAAAGCTGTGTTTTTGTGTCGAAAATTTTTATATTTTCAATTTTATCTCCAATAAAATTTATCCTATATGGATAATCATTTGAAAAAGAAAAAATATCAATTAAATCTCCCCTTCTTGAATATTGTCCAGCCTTATAAACAAAATCAACTTTTTCAAATTTATATTCTATTAAAATTTCTTCAACAAATTCTAAACCTAAATTTTCATTAGTTTTTAATTGTAAAATATTGTTTTTCAATTCTTTAACAGAAATAACCTTTTCTATCAAACTTGCGGGATAACTTATAATTATAGATTTTTTATAGAATAAGATTTTCATTTTCAATTTTATCACTCAAACCTCTTTTTATGGAATGTTTGTAAGAGGACGGAAAAAATAAAATATTTTTATCTCCAATAATATTTACAATATCATTATAAAAATAAGCAGCTTCTTCTTTTTCACTTAAAATTATTAAATTATTTTTTATGTTTTTTTCAAAAAAAAATGCAAGAAATAAAGAAATAGAAGACTCAGAAAGAGCTTTTAAATGTAAATATTCTTTTTTTTTTTTTTAAAATTTCTTTTGTATTTTGATGATTTTCGTAAATTCCTTTTAAAATATTTATATCCAAAATATATTTTTTAAAATTAAAAATTTCAAAATTAAAAAAAATAACGTTTTTTTAGAAAAAAATTTTTTTTAATGAAAAATCAATTTTTTTAAAAAAATTATGGGGAAATTATGGGGAAATTTAATATGAAAATTTGTATAATTATTTTATTAATTTTAAAATTATCTTTTTCTTATGGAATAAAAAAAGATACTTTAAAAATTAATATTCATTCTTGGCAATTAGAAAATTTTTATTCTGACATTATAAATATTGAAATAGACACTTCTTTTAATAATTTTCATATTTATAATCCAATTTATAAAAATAGTATTTTGGGGAAAAATTTTCTTGGAAATCTTGGACAAGCATATTTTTCTAAAATTTTCTCTGAAAATGAGAAAAAAAATTTTTTTCCATTTTATGGCAATTTTTTAAATTATTTTTATAAAAATGAGGATTTTTCTTATTTTCAAACTAATAAACCTTTTACAAAATTTATTTATACGTCAAATGGAACAAAAAATAGAAGCGAGCAACTTTTAGATATAATTCACACTCAAAACATAAATAAATATTGGAATGTTGGTTTAAAATCAAATTTTATTGCTTCTGAAGGTTTATATTTTAATCAAAAAACTCAAAATTTTTCCATTGCTTTTTTTTCATCATTTTTAAAAAAAAATTATGAAATTCATTTTCACACTTTTTTGAACAAATATAAATTGGAAGAAAGCGGAGGAAAAATAGACGGAGATGATGTAATTTCTTCTTATTTAGAAGACGCTTTTACAATTTTAAATAATAAATCTTTATTTTTATCTCAGTCTTTTTTGATTGAAAAAAAAGATACAATTATTATTAATGACAGCACAAAAAATTTAATTTACATTCCAAAAGGAAAAATTTTTCATAATTTTAATATAGAAAAATCGCATAAATCTTATAAGGATAAAATAGAAGGAAATGAATTTTATAAATATAACTTTTTATTTTTTAATGATGAATATTCTGATGACGGTATGAATTATGATTCAACGCTTTTTTATTCAATTACTAATAATTTTGGTTATGAGTTTGCGGAAAAAAAATCTTTAAAAAAAACGCCAAATTTTACAAAAAAAATTTTTTTAGGACATAATTATTTTTCAAATTTGTATTATAATCAAGAAGAAGATTATAAATCTTACCATAAATTTTATAATTTTTATGGTAGTTTCATTTTTGAAAGCAAAATAATTGACAGTAATTTTTTTCAAATAAAAGGAAAATATTTTTTTGACGGTTACAATAAAAATGATTTTGATTTCAATTTAAAATTGAAAAGACAAATAAATAAAAATAATTTTTTTATTTTAGATTTTCTTTATGAAAAAAAAGAAGCAATATATTTTTATAAATATTATATTTCTAATCATTTCTGGTGGAAAAATAATTTTAAAAAACAAAAAAATTTTTTTTTAAATTTTACATTTAAAAATGTAAAAAATCATTTTCAGTTTCAAGAAAAATTTTTAATTTTTGAGGCATTTATAGAAAAAAATTTTTTTATTTATAATTTTAGATTTTTTAATAAAATTCATTTTCAACATGCAACAAATAATGAAGTTTTACATATTCCAAAATTTGTTTCTTATCATAGTTTTTTCTACGAAAATATCTTTTTTAATAATGTTTTAAAAACTCGTTTTGGTTTTGATATTCGTTTTAATACATCTTATTATCTTCCGAAATATTCTCCCGCAATTTCTCAATTTTATTTGCAATACGAAGGAAAAAGTTCTAATTATCCAGAGTTAAATATTTTTACAGATTTTCAAATAAAAAGGGCTTGTATCTTTTTTAAATATATTAATATTCTTTCTTTTTTAGAAAAAAATAAATTTTCTGTGATTAATTATCCTTTAAATGAAAGCTCTTTTAGAGTTGGAGTTTTGTGGAATTTTTATAATTAGTTTTCAAATGTTTTTTTGCAAAAAAATATCTTTTTAATTATTAAAATTTTGACATTTTTTCAAAAAAATTTTTTTTTAAATATAGTTTTTTTGTAATTTTTTTTTAATTGAAAAAAATTTATAAAAAAAATTATGAAAGAAAATAATTTAATTTCAACTTTTGAAAATTGGGCAAAAGAGAAATTTATTTCTATAAAAAAATTACCAGCATCTGGTTCTTATAGAGAGTATTATCGTATAAAAAGCAAAAATAAAAATGCTATACTTGTTTTTAATGATGATAAAAGAGAAAATATTGCTTTTATAAAATATACGGAACATTTTTTGAAAAAAAAATTAAAAGTTCCGAAAATTTACAAAAAAAGTCTTGATAAGAATATTTATTTATTAGAAGATTTAGGTGATGAAACTTTATTTTCTTTTATTAAAAAGAATTTAAAAAATGAAAATATTGAAAATCTATATAAAAAATTAATTCCCCAAATTATAGAATTTCAAATTAAAGCAGATGAAAATTTAGATTATTCTTATTCTTATCCACGCCCAAATTTTGATAAACAATCTATTTTGTGGGATTTAAATTATTTTAAATATAATTTTTTAAAATTATCAAAAATAAGTTTTTATGAACAAGACTTAGAAGATGATTTTGAAAAACTTATTAATATTCTTTTGCAAGAAAAACAAGATTTCTTTTTGTATAGAGATTTACAATCTCGAAATATTATGATAAAGAATAATTGTTTTTATTTTATTGATTATCAAGGAGGTAGAAAAGGTGCTTTACAATATGATTTAGCGTCTTTACTTTACGACGCAAAAGCAAATATTCCCGAAAAAATTAGAGAAAATTTATTGGATTTTTACATAAAAACTTTAAAAAAATATATCGTTTTTGAGGAAAAAGAATTTAAAAATAATTTTTATGCTTATTCTTTAATTCGTATTTTACAGGCTTTTGGTGCTTATGGTTTTCGTGGAATTTTTGAAAAGAAAAAACATTTTATAGAAAGTATTTCTTTTGGAATAAAAAATTTAGAAATTATTTTATCAAAAATTTCTTTTGCAAAAGAAATTCCAAGTCTTATAAAAATTTTAAAAAAAATAATAGATAATGAAAAAAAATATTTTTCCGATGATAAAAAATTGAAAATTATAATTAATAGTTTTTCTTATCGTCGAGGAATTCCTGCAGATGCTTCTACAAATGGAGGAGGTTTTGTTTTTGATATGCGTTTTTTAGAAAACCCTTATTGGCAAGAAAATCTTAGAGATTTTAATGGAAAAGATAAAGAGATTAAAAAATTTTTCGAAAAAAAAGAAGATATAAATTTTTTTCTGGAAAGAATTTTTGAAATTATAGATAATGTTATTGGAAGTTATCAGAAAAAAAATTATGGAAATTTAATGATCAATTTTGGATGCACAGGCGGAAAACATCGTTCTGTTTATTCGGCAGAATCTCTATATAAATATTTGAAATTACAAAAAAAAGATTTTGAAATTAAATTAAAACATTTAGAATTATAAAAAAATACGGTTTTTAAAACCGTATTTTTTATTTTTTAAAATATTCTAAATCCATAAACAAATTGTCAAAAACATAATATTGAATAATTAAAATTTCATTATTATTATTTAAATTTGCAAATAATCTATCCAAATCATATTTATAAGGTTTTCCTTCATCGTCAAGAATTTTACCAATATTTTCACGTAAAAAAATTCTTAAAATTTTTTTTTCGCTATTTTTATTCGTTACAGAAATTTTGTAAATTTCTTTTGAATTTAAAATAGAGTCTTTTTTCTCTTGATTCATTTTATTTGCAATGCCTTCGAAATTTATTTTTTTAAAAAAAGATAAGTATTTTTTTAATTTTAAAATATTAAAATTTTCTACATTTTTATTCTCTGAATCTTTCAAAGAAAATTTATTATCACCAAGATTTGAAATTTTAAAAGATTTATTTTTATCTTTCAAATTTGTAAATTCCACATTATCAATATCTTTAAAATTATAATTAAAAAGTTTTTGACTTCTCCATAAACCTTCATCTATAAAATAACGGCTACTTAAATAACCATTAAAACCTCTTATATGCGTTACAAAAGGCATAGATGAATTTTCTAATAACATATAAGTTCCATTTTGATTTGCTGTCATTGAACCGACAAAATATGTTTTTATCAAATTTTCTTTTTGATAAATTTCTACTTTTGTATGTTCGCTTGATAACAATCTTAAAACTGTTGCTTTGGCAGATTTAGAAACAGGATATTTTGCTTCAATTCTTTTAATTGTTTTTAATAAAATATCTATTGCATCTTTTCTTGCAAAAAATTTTTTATTTACTGTCCAATTACCGTATTTTTCTCTTTCCAAAAGAACTTTCTTATTTTCTTTATTTACCATAAAAATTTTTGTTACAAGAGAAGTGTCTTCCACAGCAAAATCTTTTAATTCTTTTCTTATGGTTCCTGAGTTTTTAGAAAAAAACAAGAAAACAGAAATAATTATCAATATAAAAATAAATAAAATTATATTTCTATATTTTTTTAAAACCATTTTCTTTTTCGTTTTCTTTTCCATCTTTTATATTTTTTTTTGAAATTTTTTAAAAATTTTTTTTTATCATAAATTGGACATTTCATTTTAGGATAAAAAAGTTTGTAAGAAACAAAAAAACCAGCCATCGCATACCAATCATCATTATTTTTATAGTTTTTTTGTTTTTCATAAAAAATTTTATCTTTAAAAACGTCTTCATCTAAAGCGTCAAGATAATCATTGTAAGTTCTTCTGAAACTCCATTCGACACCAATTCTAATTCTGTGAGTCATCGTATATTTGAAACCAACAGAAAACGGCAAACAAAATGAATTAAATTTTTCTTTATGTTCAAAAACACTAAAAGTTATTCCTGTTGCTATATAAGGCGTAAAATTAAAACTTTTTTCTTTAACAAACGAGCCATAAGGAAGAAAATTAAATTCCACTTGCATAGTATAATCCATTAATTTTGTAAGAAATTTATGATTTCTCATCTGTTGATATTGAAAATCAAAATCTGTATCTTTTCCGGAAATTTCTCCGTAAAAAGCATTTAAACGAATGGAATAACGTGGCGAAATATTTACCCTAAAAATTCCTCCAAAAGTAGCACGAGGAGAATAAAATTGTTGTTTATGGTTTATATCACCAACATAATACATATTTCCAGCAAAAAATCCTAAATCAGAAGTTTTCCAAAAAGAAGAAAAAGTTCCTTTTTGTGAATAAGAAAATAATGAAATTAACAAAAACGAAAAAATTAATATTTTTCTAAAAAAAAAAGTCATTTTATTAAATTTTTTTTTATTATATTTCAACATTTTACATAAATAAATCATTTTCATTAAAACAATAAAAAATATTTTTTATTGTTTTAATGAAAATGATTTGTTTTTTTTTAATTTATTGAAATTTTGGGCAAATTTTATATATATAATTTCAATTATAAACATTAAAATTTTAACGATTTTTAAAAAAATTTTTTTTTAATTATAAAACCATTAAAATTTCTTGTTTTTTTTGAAAAAATTTTTTTTTCAAAAAACCATTAAAATTTCTCGTTTTTTTGAAAAAAATTTTTTTTTTAATTTCAAAAAATCATTAAAATTTTGCCGTTTTTTGAAAAAATTTTTTTTAATTAAAAAAAAAATCAAATTTGGACAAATTTTTAATGTTTTTTTTGAAAGCACTTTCTACAAAGTGGTTCATAAATATCTTTTTCTCCAAGCAAAAGCAAATCTTTATTTTGGTTTTTCCTGTAAGAATATTGAGCTCCAAAAGGTTTTCCTTCATAGTCCATATCTAAACCAGTAACAATAACTCTTAAACCTTTATTCGCCAATTCATTACAAATATTATATAAATTTTCATCAAAAAACTGTGCTTCATCTATCCCAACAACTTCTACTTTTTCTATATGTTTCAAAATTTCTTTTGAGTTTTTTACAGAAATTGACTTTATTTTATTTGAATCATGAGAAACAACTTTATTTGACGAATAACGATTGTCAAAATATGGTTTAAAAATTTTCACATTTTGCTTCGCTATTTTTGCTCTTTTTAAACGTCTTATTAGTTCCTCTGTTTTTCCCGAAAACATAGAGCCTGTAATTATCTCCAGCATATTGCGAAAAACCATCGTCTCCGAGAATCATCATAATATTGTCATTTAAAATTAAATCATTTCCTTGAACATTAATTTCATATTTTATTTCTAAATTATTAGAGGGGTAAGAAATATCAAAAACTTTCAAAAAATCATCACAAACAAATAATTCATTGCCATCTAAACTCATACCTTGGGGTCCAACCATATTACGAGATTTTACAAATTTTGGATTGTAAAGATTTTTAATGTCAATGACTTGTAACTCATTTACATATCTTGGTCCACACCAACTGCTTCTTGTTGTTTGTAAAGTAACATAAGCAAAATTATCGTCAGCAACAACTGGGTCGCAACTTTGATTCCATTTTGAGAACCAATGAAAAGCAAAGTATCTTTTGGGAAAATAGTTTCAATATTAAAACCGATATGTTTTTTTAATATAAAATTAGGATTACTTACCTCAGTAATATCAAACATATTAAGATATTCATTGTCAACGATATATAAACGATCTCCTTTGATAGCAAAACGAGCCATAGAACCACCTTTACCAGTTTCACTTCCACCATCATTTCTGGAAGAATCATTACTCTCCTTGTCAGAGCAAGAAAATAAAAATATTAATAAAAATACTGGAATAATAAAATTGTAATTAAAAAAATTTTTTTCTTTCATTTTATTTTTTTTAATTATTTGAAATTTCTCGCCAATTAACAATTACTGTGTTTGATGGTCTCGATGATGCTTTAAATTTATCTTGCAAATCTTGTCCATCTGGAGGTTTTAACTCCGGAATTATATCTTTTACACGTTTCATAACTTCAAAATTCTTAGGGTCAGCACTTAGTTTCAAAGCAACTAAATCACTTGCATTATCAACATACAAAATATTTTCATTTGTAATTGTATCTTGTTTTATTGCCATATCCAAACAACCAGGAATATTTATAAAACCAACATTTCTTGGGTTTTTTGGGTCTTTATTATTAATAATGTGAATACCTTCATACTTTTCGCTGATGAAAATATAGCCATCTTTATAATAAATTTTTCCTGTTTTTTTCAAAGCTCTTGCTTCTGCTAAATAAATAGAACTTTCTAATTTACTTTTTTTCATTAAAATTGGTTCATAAGACGAATAAAAAGGAGGATCTTCATAATCGTCTCCTATGCAAGAGAAAAATAATAATGATAAAAAAAGAAATAAAAATATTAAACAAAACTTTTTCATTTTTATAAATTTTGATTTTTATGTAAACGCAATTTTTTTTTAAAAATTTTAATTATAAATAAAAAAATTATATATTTGTAATGAAAAGTCGGGAAAATTTTCACGAATAAATTTTTAGCATAAAAATGAAACATTTGTGGTTGAAAAACACACCAATGTTTGTTTTTTTAATGTTAAAAAATTTGCCGTTTTTTTGAAAAAATTTTTTTTTAATATTAAATGTAAAACATTTTACGTTTTTTTAATTATAAAATTCATTAAAATTTTGCCGTTTTTTGAAAAATTTTTTTTTTTAATTATAAATTTTTTTTAATTATAAAATTCATTAAAATTTTGCCGTTTTTTGAAAAAATTTTTTTTAATTATAAAATTCATTAAAATTTTGCCGTTTTTTGAAAAAAATTTTTTTTTTAAAATTATAAAAAATGTTAAAATATTTGCTTAAAAAAAAAAATTTTTTAAATTTTAAATTTTTAATAAAATTATGAAAATAAGTATTGGAGTTTTTTTCGGTGGAAAATCGGTAGAACATGAAATTTCTGTAATTTCTGCTGTTCAAGTTATGAAAGTTCTTGTAAATGAAAATTATGAAATCATTCCAATTTACATAAGTAAAAATGGAAAATGGTATAATAGTGAAAATTTATTTGAAATAGATAATTACAAAGATTTAAAAAAACTTTTATCTAATTCTTGGACAAAATAAAATTTTAACAAAAATAGACATTGCTTTTCCAATTTTGCACGGAACTTATGGCGAAGATGGAACAATTCAAGGTTTTTTTGATTTAAAAGGAATAAGTTATGTTGGTTCGGATTTATTATCGTCTGCTGTTGGAATGGATAAAATTATTTCCAAAATGATTTTAAAATCAAATGAAATTCCTGTGGTAGATTTTATATGGTTTTATGAAAAAGAATGGTATAAAAATAAAGATAATTTTATAAAAAAAATAAATTTTCCTGTCATAATAAAACCTGCAAATTTAGGTTCAAGTATAGGGATTTCTAAAGCAAAAAATCTATCCGAATTAACAGAAGCAATAGAATTTGCAGGAAATTTTTCTAATAAAATTCTCATTGAAAAAATGATTTATCCTCTAAAAGAAATAAATTGTTCTGTACTTGGAGATAGCGAAAAATCATTTACTTCTGTTTTGGAAGAACCAATTAGTAGCGGCGATATTTTATCTTACGAAGATAAGTATTTTTCAAAAGGAAATAATAATAAAGGAATTACATCAACAAAAAGAAAAATTCCTGCAGATATTCCGAAAGAAATGGAAAATAAAATAAAGAACCTTGCAAAAAAAACTTTTAAAATTTTTGGAAATTCTGGAGTTGTTAGAATAGATTTCATTATAGATAAAAAAGAAAATGAAGTTTTTGTAAATGAAATTAATACAATTCCGGGCTCTTTATCTTTTTATCTGTGGGAAGCAACGAATAAAAAATTTTCTGAATTATTGAATAATTTAATAGAAATTGCTTTAAAAAAGCAAAGAGAAAAAGAAAATTTAAAAATCTCTTATAAAAAGAATATTTTTAATTTAGACCCAAAATCTTTAAAAATGGGAAATAAAAATTAAATTTGCAAAAAAAAATAAAATAAAATGACAAGATTAAGTGTCAATATTAATAAAATAGCGACTTTGAGAAATGCAAGGGGAGAAAATTTACCAGACATTTTAAAAGTGGCAAAAGATATAGAGCGTTTTGGTGCAGAAGGAATCACTGTGCATCCACGTCCGGACGAAAGACATATTCGTTATGAAGATGTTTTGAATTTAAAATCTATTGTGAAAACGCTCTTGTTCCAGATGCAAAAAATGTTATTACGTCAAATTCTGGATGGGACGCAATAAAAAATAAAATTTTTTTAAAAGAAATTGTTTCTTTTATAAAAAGTTTATCTTGTAGAAGTTCTATTTTTATGAACACAGATTTAAAAAATATAGAAAATGTGAAAGAAACTGGAACAGACAGAATAGAATTATATACTGAACCTTATGCAAAAGGATATTCAAAAAATCCACAAAATGCTGTTAAAAATTTTTCAAAAGCATCTGAATTTGCTTTTAAATTAGGGATGGAAATTAATGCTGGGCATGATTTAAATATGAGTAATTTGAAATTTTTTAAGGAAAATGTAAAAAATTTAAAAGAAGTTTCAATAGGACATGCGTTAATTTGTGAATCTTTGTATTATGGTTTAGAAAATACAATTCAAATTTATTTAAGACAATTAAAATAAAATTTTTAATTATGATTTTACATAAAAGTAATTACGTAGAAATTTATTGGGAAGAAGAAAATTCTTTGATAATTGATAAGTTTTTATTAATGTCAATAGATATGTCTCCAGAAGAATTTAAAGAAGAGATGATTATTTTCGTTGAAATGTGTGAAAAATACATGCCAGAAAAAGAATTAGTACATTTATTAGATATGAGATTTGCAATAGGTGTTGACGAACAAACTTGGATGAATGAAGTGATTTTTCCAAGATATGCAGATATAATAAAAAGAATGGCATTTCTTGTTCCGAGAGATTTTATCACAGAGCTATCTGTAGAACAAACTATGGAAGAAGAAATCGGTTCAAAATTCGTTCAGAAATATTTTGATTCGGAAGAAGAAGCACGAAATTGGTTGATGAAATAAATTAAAAATATTTTTTCAAGTTTATATTTTTTTATATAAATTTGAAAAAATTTTTTTATATAAAAATGTTAGATATAAAATTTATCAAAGAAAATAAAGATTTTGTAATTGAAAGACTACAAATTAAAAATTTTCAAAGCGAAGAAATTGTAAAAAAAATTGTAGAATTAGACGAAGAAAGAAAAAAAGTTCAAACTAATTTGAACGATACACTTTCTAAATCTAATAAGATTTCGAAAGAAATTGGGTTTTTTTTCAAGAATGGAAAAATAAAAGAAGCGAATGATAAGAAAAAAGAGACTTCTTTTTTAAAGGAAAGGTCTAAGAATTTAAATCAAGAACTTGTTAAAATAGAAAAAGAATTAAATTTTTTATTAGTTCAATTGCCAAATCTTCCTCATATTTCTGTTCCTGCTGGTAAAAAACCAGAAGATAACATCAAAATTAAAGAAGGAGGAAATTTTCCAAATTTGCAAGAAAATTCCATTCCACATTGGGAAATAGCAAAAAAATATAATTTAATAGATTTTGAATTGGGAAATAAATTAACTGGTGCTGGTTTTCCAGTTTATACAGGAAAAGGTGCAAAAATGCAACGTGCTTTAATTTCTTTTTTTATTGACGAAGCAGAGAAATTAAACTATAAAGAAATTATGCCGCCTTTAATGGTTAATGAAAATTCTGCTTTTGCAACAGGACAACTACCTGATAAAGATGGACAAATGTACAAAGTTACAGAAGATAATTTATATTTAATTCCAACTGCAGAAGTTCCGGTAACAAATATTTATAGAAATTGTATTTTAAATTCAGAAGATTTTCCTATAAAAAATGTTGCTTATACTCCTTGTTTTAGACGAGAAGCAGGTTCTTATGGAAAAAATGTGAGAGGTTTAAATAGATTGCACCAGTTTGATAAAGTTGAAATTGTACAAATTTCTAATGCTGAAAAATCTTATGATGTTTTAAATGAAATGGTAGATTATGTAGAATCTCTAATAAAAAAGTTAGAATTGCCTTATAGAATTTTAAAACTTTGTGGCGGAGATATGGGTTTTACTTCTGCTTTAACTTTTGATTTTGAGGTTTTTTCTGCTTCGCAAGAAAAATGGCTGGAAGTTAGCTCGGTTTCTAATTTTGAAAATTACCAGGCAAATCGTTTAAAATTAAGATATAAAGAAAAAAATAATAAAAAAACAAAATTAGCACATACTTTAAACGGTAGTGCATTGGCTTTGCCGAGAATACTTGCCGCTATTTTGGAAAATAATCAAAATGAAAATGGAATTAAAATTCCAAAAGTTTTACAAAAATATACAAATTTTGAATTAATTTTTTAAAAAAAATATTTTTTTTTGATTATTTTTAATAAAATAAATCATTAAAATTTTGGCATTTTTTGAAAAAAATTTTTTTTATTAATTTAAATCATTAAAATTTTGGCATTTTTTGAAAAATTTTTTTTTATTAATTTAAATCATTAAAATTTTGGCATTTTTTGAAAAATTTTTTTTTTAATAATTTAAATCATTAAAATTTTGGCATTTTTTGAAAAATTTTTTTTTTTAATAATTTAAATTATTAAAATAAAAATTTTTTTTAATAATTTAAATTATTAAAATTTTGGCATTTTTTGAAAAAAAATTTTTTTTAATAATTTAAATTATTAAAATTTTGGCATTTTTTGAAAAATTTTTTTTGATAATCCAAGATTTTTTAAATCTTTAAATACAAATTTCATTGTAATTTTCAATTCAAAACATCATGATGTTTTCCATAATTTGCATAATATATTGGTAAACCATTTTATCATAAAAAATCATTATTGTTTTATATTTTTTATGCCCTTATTTGTTTTATCCAATTTTTAATTGACCATTTTAAAAATGGTGAAAAATTAAAGGTAAGCAACTATCTTGATAAAATTCAAAATGTAATAAATAAAATAAGCAAATACATTTTTGGTAAAATTGAAAATGAAATAAAAAAAATAGAAGATGAAAATAAAAAATAACAATTAAAAAAAAATTTTTTTTTGAAATTTTTTTTTAAATGAAAAATTTAATTTTAAATTTAAAAAAAAATCTATTTTCGTAAAAAAAAATTTTTTTAAATGAAAAATTTAATTTATTTAATTGTTTTAATTCTTACAAATAATCTATTTTCACAAGAAAAAATAGATATTAAAAATTTTAAAAATCATTACAACAAAAGAAAATTTATATCTTTTTATTTAAAAGGTGATACAAAATTTTTAATTGAAATTTTCAAAAATAATCTTTATAAATCTTATGTTTTTAAGACAAAAAATATTGCAACTTTAAAAGCACATACCGCTTATATTAGAACAGCTGTTTTTAGTAATGATTGTAAATATTTTTTAACCGGAGGCGACGATAATATTTTAAGACTTTGGGATAATGATAATAAAAAACAAATTAAGGAAAAGAGTTGAGAAATTTTAATGGTCATTTATTTCCCATTCATAATGTTAAATTTTCTCCCGATGGTCAAAAAATTTTAAGCTCTAGTACAGATAAAAGTATAAAACTCTGGGATCTTGCAGAAGGTAGAGAAATATTTTCTTTCGAAGGACATAAAGAAGCTGTATGGAAAGTTGATTTTCATCCTAATGGAACTAATTTTGTTAGTGCTTCCTTAGATGGTTGTATAAAAATTTGGGATTTAGAAAGTAAAAAAGAGATTTCAAATTTTTTTGCACACAAAGATGGCGTAAGAGCAATTGCATTTTCTCCAGATGGAAAGAAAATTGCAAGTGGTGGAGATGATAATTTAATAAAAATTTGGGATTTTGAAATGAAAAAACAAATTAAAATTTTTAAAGGACATAAAGATAAAATTTGGTCTGTAAAATTTAGTCCAGATGGAAAATATCTTGCAAGTGGAAGTCTTGACAAGACAATTAAATTATGGGATTTAAAAACAAATAAAGAGGTTTTTAATTTTAAATCTCATAAAGACCGCATTCGTTCTTTGAATTTTAGTAAAGACGGAAAAAATTTAATTAGCGGTGCAGATGATAATTTAATAAAAATTTGGGATGTTTCATCTTGGGTTGAAGAGCAAGAAATTAATAAAAATCCAGCTATTACAAATTTGAAATTTAGAAAAAAAAGCAATAATATTGACCCAGTTTCTCAATTAGCAAAAGGGAATTTATATCTAATTATTTTTGCAGACACAAAAAATAAAAATCTAAACAAAAATGCAAATATAGTCGTTGATAATTTATTGGAAATTTTTAAAAATATTGCAAAAAATACAGGATTTTCTTTAAATTCTCATGTTTGTACAGATAATTATTTTAATAAAAAAGAATTGGAAAAAATTATAAATAACATAAATAATAAACCCGAAGATATGATAGTTTTTTACTATTTTGGTGGTGGAATTAGAGAAAAAAATCAAAAAAGTAAATATGCAAAATTAAAATTTAATTTTAAAAAAAAAAATTCTTGTGAGTTAAAATATATTGATAATCTGTTAAATACAAAAAAAATGCGTCTCAGTGTTGTTATTTCAGAAACTTCTAATATAGAAAAAAAATCTATAATGCCAATAGATAATATAAATTCTCAAAGAAAAAAAATAAGTATAATTGATAAAAAAAAATATCTCGAATTATTTGCAATTTCCAGTGGTTCAGTGATAATTTCTTCTTGTGAAAAAGAGCAAATTTCGTGGATAAGTAATTCGGGAAGTTATTTTCTTGATTCTTTCTTAGAAGCATTAGAATATCAACTAAGTTGCCGAAATCCCAAAAAAGCAAACTGGGAGAATTTATTGATAGATATAAAAAGTCGAGTTGTAAATTTTAGCGGAACAAGAAATAAAGTTCAAATTCCAGAATACGATAATAACACTTATTAAATTATGAATTTTTTTAAAATAAATTTATTTTTATTTTTAATAACACCTTTATTTTTTGTTTCATGTGGACCAAAAGGTATGGATTTATTTAAACGTTTTAATGCAAAAGATACAACTTACACAGAAATTCCAGACCATATTGATATTTCCGCTTATAATTTTTTTATTACTTATGTCAGTAAAAAGAAAAATGGCGAAATAAAAAAAGATAGTGTTTATTTATTCAAAGTAAAAATTGGAGAAAAATATTGGATGGGATACGACCATAAATATGGCTACGGTTATCTTTATATTTCTCCGACTATACAAATAAAAATAGAGACTAAACAAACACCAAATCCGAGATTTGTTTATCTTGATACAGATGAGCAAATTTTTTACGGTGATTATTTAAAACATTCATATTTAATAACGGAAAATTTTTTAACAATATGGATAGACACAAAAGGTATCACAGACAAATTACTTTCAAAACATTTATACATAACCGTAACAGAATAATAATTAATTATTAATTCCATTTTTTTAATTGAAATTTTTTTTGATATAAAAAACCTTTTATATTTGATTTTTAATCATTTAATTATAATTTTTTGAATAAAATACCAAATAATAAATAAAAATATTGTTATGCTTAATTTTTTTAAATTATGAAATTCATTAAAATAATTGCTTTTTTTTGAAAAAAATTTTTTTTTTAATTATAAAAAATGTTAAAATTTCATCGTTTTTTTGAAAAAAATTTTTTTTAAATTATAAAAAATGTTAAAATTTTATCGTTTTTTGGTAAAAAAATTTTTTTTTAAATTATAAAATTCATTAAAATTTTATCGTTTTTTGAAAAAAAATTTTTTTAATTATAAAATTCATTAAAATTTTATCGTTTTTTGAAAAAAAAATTTTTTAATTATAAAAAACATTAAAATTTCATCGTTTTTTGAAAAAAAAAATTCCTCAAAATTCGTGAAAAATTTAATATTTTTATAATTTCAAAATAAAAAATTTTTTTTTCAAAAGATATCACAAAATTTTTAATTTTAAAAAATTTTAATATCTTCGAGTTTTTATTTTAAAAAAAATTTAATTAAAATAAATAAAAAATATGTCAAAGGAAAAAAGATTAATACGTTTTGATTGGGCAATGAAATATATGTTGAAGGATCCATCTAATTATTACATTGCCGAAGGATTTTTGAGATATTACTGTAAAGAGCATTTTGGACTCGGAGAGTAATAAAACTTATCCAGAAGATAAATTTAACCGTGTAGATGTCTTGATAGAAGACTCCGAAGGTCGCAATATAATTATTGAAATACTTGTATCGTGTACTTTATGGAACATCAAAACACATTGCTCTAAGTATCAGAACTGGAGACAGTTATCGCAAAATAGCTAAGGTAATTTCTGTGAGCATTGTTTATTTTAATCTGGGAATAGGTGAAGATTATTTATATCACGGAAAAACACATTTTATTGGAAAAACAACTGGGGAGGAGATCCATAAAGACAGTGAAATTGTTGGAAAAATGAAGCTATTAAAAAATACGAACTTCAATAAAATATCCATTTATCCGGAATATTATTTAATACAAATTGACAAATACCAAGATGTTGTAAAAGAAACCATAGACGAATGGATATATTGGTTTAAAAATGATAAATTAAAGGAAGGAAGTAAATCTAAACACATTGATGAGGTGGAAAAAAATTTAAAAATTTTACACATGCCAAAAGAAGAGCAAGACAATTATAAAAGTTATTTGGAAAGACTTGCCGTTGATAAGAATATTTGGGAGGGTGCAATTGAAAAAGGTTTAAAACAAGGAAGAGAAGAAGGAAGAGAAGAAGGAAGAGAAGAAGGAAGAGAAGAAGGAAGAGAAGAAGGAAGAGAAGAAGGAAAAAGAAATAGAAAATTTATAAAAAATAAATTCCAAGTTTTTTAAACTTGGAATTTAAAAATTTTTTTTTAAATTATAAAAACATTAAAAAAACGGCGTTTTTTGGTAAAAATTTTTTTTTAATTAAAAAAAAAAAAATGTCATTTTTGAAAATAATTTAAAAATAAAAAAATATTTATTTTTTATAAAAAATAAATATTTTTGAAATATTAAAATTTTTTATATGAAAAAAATATTTTTTATTATTACAGTTATTTTTTATTTTTTGTCTTGTTCACAAGAAAATTCTAAAGTTACAGATTTAGAAGCAAAAAATGATAGTTTATTGAGAATAATAAACGAAAAAGATGCAAGTTTAAACGAATTTATTGAAGCATTAGAAGTGGTTCAAATAAATTTAGAAATTATAAAGGAGAAAGAATCCATCATAAAAATGAATGACTATAATGGAGAAAATGATGCTACAAAAAGCGAAAGTGTTTCCAATGATATGAAGCTGATTTTTGATTTGATGGAAGATAACAAAGCTACTATTGCCGAATTAGAAGAGCAAATTAGAAATAATAGAGCAAAATTTTCTAAATTTGAAAAAGTTGTACTTGGTTTGAATAGACAAATTTCTCAAAAAAATACTGAAATTAATGATTTAAAAAAATTATTAAATCAAAAAGATTCGGACATAAGCGATTTAAACGAAAATATTGAAGTTTTAAAATCTAATGTAGATTCTCTTTACAGTATTCAAAAAGAAAAATCAGAAGTGATTGTTAAGCAGTCAAAAGAATTAAACAAGGCTTTTTATGCTTACGGGACAGCAAAAGAATTAAAAAAACAAGGTATAGTAAACCGTCGTTTTTATGTTCTTGCGAAATTAAAAAGAGAATTTGAAACTGATTATTTTACTCAAATAGATATTACAAAAACGAAAACTATACCGCTTTTTTGTAAAAAAGTAAAATTTTTATCTAAACATCCAAAAGGCTCTTATTCATTTGCAAAAACAAAAAAAGTTTATGACAGCTTATTAATAGACGACCCGAATAAATTTTGGGCAAGTTCTAAATATTTAGTTCTTTTAGTTGCACAATAATTTAAATTAAAAAAATGAAAAAAAATTTTTTATTATTTATTGGATTATTTTTAATGTTTCTAAGTTGTTCGAAAGAAAAACCATCAGAAATAGATTATTTTTATAAGCATTTTGTTGGTAATATCTTTGATAAAGATAAAAAAATGCAAATCTTTATGAATTTGATAAAGAAAAAAGATAAAGTCTTTGGAAATTATTTTTATCAAAAAGATGGAAAAAATATTGAGATAGAAGGAAAATTTTTAAAAGATGGAACATTTTTATTAAATGAAAAAAATGGTAATTTTAAATTTAAAATTACAGGAAAAAAAATAACTGGATTTTGGAAAAATAAAACAACAAAATTAGATTTTGAAGCATTAGAAAATTATGAAAATTCTGAAGAATTAGAAGCATTTTTTCATAATGAAAAAAATATAAATTTAGAAATTTTTTATTTAGCTTCTAAAAATTCAAATATTAGTGATATTTTGTTGAAAAATTTTTTTGGTGAAAATTTTATTAAAAATAAAATAGAAGAAAATTTAAAAAAATATGCTGAAAACTATAAAAAAGCTTTTAAAGGAATAGATACAAATGTATTTAAAACTTATGAACATTCTATTATTTCTGAAGTTATTTTCAATGAAAAAAACATTCTTGTTATAGGAAATAGTTTTTCAGATTATTCTGGTGGCGCTCATGGTTCTCATGCTAGTAATTATTATGTTTACGATTTAAAATTGAATAAAATTTTGAAATTAAAAGATATTTTCAAAGAAAATTTTGAAAATCGTTTATCAAAATTGCTGACAGAAAAACTAAGAAAAAAATTAAAAGTAAATTCTTTGACAGAAGCATCTTATTTCAAAGATGAAATACAAGCAATTGAAAATTTTTTTAATATTCCGTCGGCGAAACAAAAGTTTTCTTAAATTTCAAAAATTTACAAAACATTAAAAAATAATGAAAAATTAGGAATTAGGAATTAGGAATTAGGAATTTTTAATGAGAAATGAAAAAAAAATTAATTTAAAAAAATTCCTAATTCCTAATTCAAATTATTCATTCAAATTAAAAAATCGTTTTTATTATAATTTTAATATCTGTTGTTAAAGACATTTCCTTAATATATTTTAAATTTATTTCTAATTTTTCTGGCATAATTTCATTTATATATTTTTTTTCTGGATTTTTTTCTTTCCCTAATATTTCATTTTCATTTGCATATTTTATTGAAGCATAATCTGTAATTCCACTTCTAACATTTAGGACTTTCATTTGTTTTTCATTGTATAAATTTACATATTTTCTTACTTCTGGTCTTGGTCCAACTATGCTCATATCTCCAATTAAAACATTTATTAATTGTGGTAATTCGTCTAATTTATACTTTCTTAAAAAATATCCGATTTTTGTAATTCTATTATCTTTTGCTCCAACAGTCAATAATCCTTTTTTTTCTGAATTTGTTTTCATTGTTCTAAATTTTAAGATTTTAAAATCTTTATTATTTTTTCCTACTCTAATTTGCAAGAAAAAAATCCCTCCTTTGCTATCTAAAATTATTAATAATGAAATTATTATAAATAAAGGAATGAGAAATAATAATCCAAAAAAAGAAAAAAATAAATCAAATAAACGTTTCATAATTTTTAAAAAAATAAATTTCTCCAATTTGACATTTTTTTTATAAAAAAATTTTTTTCAAAAAAATGCCAAATTTTTAATGCTTTTTGAAATTGAAAAAAAATTATAATATTGTAAATTTTTTTATATTTTTATAAAAATTTTAAAATTTTAAAAATGAAAATAAGTGGTTTTACAATGGTAAAAAATGCTGATAAATTATATTATCCTATAAAAGAAAGCATTTTATCTATTTTACCTTTAGTTGATGAATTTATTGTTGCTCTTGGAAAGGGCGATGAAAACGATAAAACTTATAAAATTATTAAAAGTATTAAATCAGAAAAAATTAAAATTATAAATACCGTTTGGGACGTAAAAAAATTTCCAAATGGTATGGAAAATGCTCGACAAACGGACATTGCAAAATCTTACTGTAAGGGAGATTGGTTATTTTATTTGCAAGCAGATGAAGTTGTAAATGAAAAACATCTTAGTATTATAAAAGATAATTGTTTAAAATTTTTAAACGACAAGAATGTTGAGGGATTTCTTTTTAAATATTTACATTTTTGGGGAGATTTTGAGCATTATCAAATTTCTCACGGATGGTATAAAAATGAAGTAAGAATAATAAGGAATGATAAAGACATACATTCTTGGGGAGATGCACAGTCTTTTTTAAGAATTCCTAATTTTGACGGATTGAATTATTACAGGAAAAATTCTACATTCAAATTAAAAGTAAAAAAAATAGACGCTTATATTTATCATTATGGTTGGGTGCGTCCGCCGTCCTTGATGAGAAAAAAAAAGAAATCCATGGATACTATGTATCACGGTGAGAAAACTTCTCAGGAAATTAATACAGAAAATTCTTTTGATTATGGAATAATTAGCCATTTGAAAGTTTTCAAAGGAGAACATCCATCAGTAATGAAGAAATGGATAAAAAAATTTCACTGGAAAGAGCAATTAAAATACTCTGGAAAAATTAATAAAAATAGAAAAAAACATAAACATGAAAGATTAAAATATAAAATAATTACTTTTTTGGAAAAAATTGTTGGAAAACCACTTTTTGAAAAAAAAAATTATTTTTTAATAAATTAAAAAAACGCTCAAAATTTTAATATTTTTAAAAATCGTTAAAACAAATATTGGTGTTCAAAAAAAAAACTCCAATTTAAAAAAATTTTTCAAAAAACGTCCAAAATTTTAATATTTTTTAATTTTAAAATAAAAAAAATTTTTCTCAAATTCGTCCAAAATTTTAAGCTCTTGCTTTTGGGCGGTGTTTTCAATCGCCATTATAATAATTGTACGGTTAAAACACCGCCCTGTGCAGAATACTCAAAATTGATTCCGTGCTTTTTAATATTGGAAGAATTTTTATTTTCGTTCCATTCAAATTTTTTTGACATAAAAAAAATTTTAATAAATTTATTAAAAATAAATAATTTACAATAAAAAAAAATTTTCAAAAATCATCCAAAATTTTTAATGTTTAAAAAAAAATTAAAAAAATAGCGTATTTTTATAAATATTTGTTTTTCAAAACAGAAATATTTTTATGATTTTTTTTTAATTAAAAAAAAACTTTTTTTGCAAAAAAAAATTAAATATGCTAAAATTTCTTTATATTGAAAATTATGCAATAATAGATAAGTTAGAAATGAATTTTAATGATGGTTTTTCTATTATTACCGGAGAAACTGGAGCAGGAAAATCTATTTTACTCGGTGCAATATCTTTGATAATGGGAAAACGAGCAAGCTTAAATTTCTTAAAAAATAAAAATAAAAAATGTATTGTTCAAGTTTCTTTCGACATTAAAAAATATAATTTAAATTTTTTCTTTTTAAAATATAATATTAAAAATCAAGAGTTTACAATTTTAAAAAGAGAAATTTCTGCAAAAGGAAAATCTACAGCTTTTATTAATGGTAAAAAAGTTAATTTGAAAATTCTAAATGAATTGTCAAAAAATTTAATAGATATTCATTCGCAAAATCAAAATTTAATTTTAGAAAAAAATAATTTTCAAATAGAAATTTTAGACATAGTAGCAAAAAATGAAATTTTATTAAAAAATTATCAAAAAACATTTTATGAATTAAAAAAAATAAAAGATGAATTAAAAATTAATTTATTGGAAAAAGAAGAAAATAAAAAAAATTTAGACTTTTTTCAATATCAATTCGACGAATTAGAAAAAGCAAATTTAAAAGAAAATGAAGAAGAAAAATTAGAAAAAGAATTAAATATTTTGAATAATTATAAAGAAATTAAAATTCAAATGTCAAAATTATCTTTATTAATTTATGAAAATGAAAATTCTATAGTAAATAAATTAGAAGAAAGTGAATTACTTATAAAAAATATTTCATCATATTTTCCAAAAATAGACGAAATAAGTAAACGATTGAAAACTGCAAAAATTGAAACGGAAGATATTTTTAGAGAAGCAGAAATTTTAAATGAAAATTTAGAATACGATAAGGAAAAAATTGAAATTATCAGCGATAGATTAGATTTAATATTTTCACTCGAAAATAAACATAAAGTTCAAACAATTTTTGAATTATTAAAAATTAAAGGCAATTTAGAAAAAAAAATTTTTTCCCTAGAAAACAAAGAAATTTTTATAAAAAAATTAGAAAATGAAATTATTTATTGTAATAATAAATTACAAAATTTCGGAAAAGAACTTAGAAAAATTAGAAAAAAAAATGTTAAATATATAGAAAAATTTATTATTTCTCAAATGATTAATATGGGAATTATTAATATAAATTTTAAAATCTCCATTGAAAATTTGAAAAAACCGAATCTTTACGGTTTAGATGAAGTGAAATTTTTATTTTCTGCTAATAAAAAAATGGAAATGCAAGAATTAAAAAAGTTCGCTTCCGGAGGTGAAAAATCTCGTTTAATTCTATCAATAAAATTTTTAATTTCTAAATCTATTTCTTTACCGACAATTATTTTTGATGAAATAGATACAGGAATTTCCGGAGAAATTTCTCATAAAATGGGGAAAATTATTCACAAAATGTCTAAAAATATACAAATAATAAATATTACGCATTCGCCGCAAATTGCAAGTAAAGCTGATTTTCATTATCTTGTTTATAAAGAAGAAAACGAAAATTCCTCAAATACGAAAATTAAATTATTAAATAAAAAGGAAAGAATTATAGAAATTGCCGAAATGTTAAGCGGCGAAAATATCACAAAAGCTTCCATTAGAAATGCTAAGGAATTATTAAAATAAAAAATAAAAATTTTTATTTTTTTTAATTTGAAAATTTTTATTTTTTTTAATTTGAAAATTTTTATTTTTTTTAATTTGAAAATTTTTATTTTTTTTATAAAATTTTTAAATTATTATTACGTTTTTATAAAAAAATAATTATGGAGATTTTACCTTTAAATTACGACAAATATTTTAAAAAAGTTTTTTCTGATACAGAAATAGCAAAAAAATTTCTGGAAGATTTTCTGGATATTAAAATAGCAGAAATTAAGCTTTTGGAAAAAGATATTAATTTGACAAATAAAGCACGAGAAATACGTTTTGATTTTCGATGTAAAGGTGATGACAAACATTTTATTGTTGAAATGCAGCAAGCATATAAACATGATGTTGTGAAACGTTTTTATCTTTATCATTCCACAAATACAAGTTTACAATTAGAAAATCTGCCATTAGCTGAACGTGCAGTTCTGGACAGAAAAACACAAAAATATCAAATAAAAAAAATTAGGGATTATTCTAAGGTAACGCCGAGTATAAGCATAATTTGGTTTGTGGATGATTCTTTTCGTTCGGATGAAGATTTTCTTGTATTTACTGTTTTACCTGAAAAGCTTAAAGATTTTATCAATGATAAAAAATGGGAAAATCTTAATGAAGAAAATTTAAAAAAAATTATAAAAAGACATGAAATTTTAGAGAAATTAATTAGAACAAAACATAGAGAATTGGATTTCTTGCAAGAAAATAAAATGATATATGTTTTTCAAAAACAAATATTAAATAATAAAAATAATGAAAAATATTTTAAATGGTTTGATTTTGCTGATAAATCAAAGAAAAAAGATAATAAAATATCTGATTTCCCCAATTATAAAGATAAGATTTTTAAAAAATTAATGCACATTCTAAGTTCAAAATTTGCTCCGGAAAAAGATATAAAGGAAATTAAAAATTATTTTCTTGCTCATGAAATGTTATCCTCAGAAACAAATGATTTTGTTCAAAAAAGAACCGATGAATTTAGAAATGAATTGCTTGAAGGATTGAAAGAAAAAGACGAAATTATTGAAATAAAAGATGAAATTATTGAAGAAAATAAAAAGCGTTTGAAAGAAAAAGAATTTAAATTGAAAGAAAACAAAAAGCGTTTGAAAGAAAAAGATAATAAATTGAAAAAAAAAGATTTAAGAATTAAAGAAATTAAATATAATAAAGATTTAAAAATTAAAGAAATAAATAAGAATCGAGAGACTGAAATGTTAAATATTGCAAGAATTATGAAAAAAACTGGAATTGATATTAAGGAAATTAAAAAATTAACAAAACTTTCATTGATGAAAATCAAGAAATTATAATAAATAAAAATATTTTTAATAAAAAATAAAATTATGAATGAATATAATTTATTAATACAAAAACTTGAATTTTTCATAAAAAAATATTATAAAAATCAAATAATTAAGGGAATAATTTTTTCGGCAATTATTTATATTTTTATTTATTTATCTGTAACTCTTACAGAATATTTTGGGCATTTTTCCACAAAAATAAGAACATTTTTATTTTATTCCACTCTGATTATTTTTGTTTTTGTTTTTGTTTATTATATTTTGTTATCTATTTTGAAATTGTTTAAAATTGGAAAAACAATCTCTCATAAACAAGCGGCGATTATTATTTCAAAACACTTTAAAGAGGTCGAAGACAAGTTATTAAATATTTTAGAACTTGCAAATTTTGATAAAAATAATGGTTTTTCTAATGAATTAATTATTGCAAGTATAGACCAAAAAGTAAAACTTTTAAAACCTATACCTTTTAAATCAGCCATAAATTTTAAAGAAAATTTTAAATATTTAAAATTTTTAGCTCCTTTAATTTTTATAGTTTTTTTAATTTATTTTATTGCTCCAAATATGCTTGCAGACGGAACTCAAAGAATTTTTGAACATCAAACTTATTTTAAACCTGTTTCGCCGTTTCATATTAAATTTTTAAATGATTCCTTAGAAGTAAAAAAAGGAAAAGATTATAAAACAAAAATAGAAATTACTGGAAAATATATTCATATTAACAATGAAATAGATTTTTATTTTGCTTCGGAAAAATATAAAACGGAAAGTTATCATTTAAATATTTTGCCTCCTCCTTTGATTTTAAATTTTAATGTTTCTGTTGATGTGCCAAATTATACAGGCGAAAAAGACAAAATTTTAGAAAATATTGGCGATTTAACAATTCCAATTGGAAGTAAAATAAAATGGAATATTAAAACTTTAGATGTTGATTCGCTTTATTTAGAATTTTCTGAAAGTAAAATTTTAAATTTAAAAAATATTAATCAATCTTTTGAAGCATTTAAAAAAATTATAAAAAGTGAAAATTATTCAATAAATTTTTACAATAAATTTTTTAAAAATCCAGAAAAAATAGAATATTCTATAAATGTTGTTCCTGATTTATATCCAAAAATTGTTGCTAATTCTTTGATTGACAGTGCGGTTTATACATTACATTATTTCAAAGGAAATATAAGTGATGATTATGGGTTTAAAAAATTGACATTTAATTATAAAGAAAAAGGAAAAAAAGAAATTATAGAAAAAATTAACTTACGAATTTCAAATAATACTTTGACTCAGGAATTTTATCACACTTTTGATTTTTCTGAAATTTTAGAAAAAAATTATACAGAAATTGAATATTATTTTGAAGTTTTTGATAATGATGGAGTAAATGGAAGTAAATCTGCAAGAACAAAAAATTTCACTTTTAAAATTCCAAACAAAGAAGAATTGAGAAATATGGAAAATGAATCTCATAAAAACTTGGAGAAAAAGATAGAAAAAAGTTTAGAACTCGCCGACGAATTAAAAAATGATTTGAAAAAAATGAAAGAGCAAAATATAAACAATTCAAGTACTTCTTGGGAAAAAATGCAAATGATGGAAAATATTGCTGATAAACAAAAATCTTTAGAAGAAATGTTAAAAGAAATTGCAGAAGAAAATCAAAACAAAAATGATATGAAAAAAACTTTACTCGCAGAAATTGAAAAATTAAAAGAAAAATTTAATGAAAAAGATTTTAATAAATTATTTGAAAAAATGGAAATGTCTTATGACGATTTGGAAGAGCAATTGGACAGAAATTTAGAAGTTTTGAAAAAATTTGAGCTGGAAGAAAAATTAAATCAATCTATAGAAGACCTAAAAGAATTAGCAAAAGAACAAAAACAACTTTCTAAAGATGTAAAAGAAAAAAATCTCGATAGAGAAATCGAATTGAAAAAGCAAAAAGACCAAAAAAAGAAATTTGAAAAAATAAAAGAAGATTATAAAAAAGCACAAGAATTGAATAAAGAATTAGAAGACAAAATGGATTTAAAAGATTTTGAAAAAGAAGAAAAAGAAATAGATGAGCAGTTTGAAAAAACAGAAGAAAAAATGGAGAAAAATAGACGAAAAAAATCATCAAAAATGCAAAAGGAAAATTCAGAAAAAATGGAAAGTTTGGCAATGAAAATGCAAAAAATGATGGATGAAAATATGCAAGAAGAAACTGGTGAAGATATTGATGCACTAAGACAAATTTTAGATAATTTAGTTAGTTTTTCTTTTTCTCAGGAAGAGCTAATGAATAATTTAAAAAATATGAAAAGAGGAAATCCTGCTTATGTTGAAATTACACAAAAGCAAAAAGATTTAACCGATGATTTTAAAATTATTAAAGATTCTCTTCAAGCTTTGGCGAAAAGAACCCCACAATTAAGTTCTATAGTTTCTAAGGAACTTTTGTTAATTGAAAATTATGCTTCTAAGGCAATAGAAACCTTAGGTGGTAGAGATATTTATAGTACAAGGTCAAAGTTTAGCGAAGAACGTTACAAACAAAAAGTCGCAACAAGTCAGCAAATGGTAATGACTTCTGCCAATAATCTCGCTTTATTATTAGACGAAGTTTTAAAAAGTATGCAAGAGCAAATGTCAAATTGCTCCGGTGGAAGTTGTAGTAAAAAAGGAAAAGGTAAAAGTTCAAAACCGTCTATGTCAAGTATGAAACAAATGCAAAAAGATTTAAAAAAGCAATTGGAAAATATGTTAAAAGAAATGAAAAACGGTAATCAAAAAGGCGGTAAAAAAGGTGGAAGTAAAGAACTTGCAAAAATGCTTGCCGAGCAAGAAAAATTTAAACAAATGATGAACGAATTTGGTGGCTCGGCATTAAATCCAGAAACACAAAAAAAATTAAATGATATAAAAAAAATGGTTGAAGAATCAGAAAAGGAAATTGCAAATAAAATGGTTTCTATAAAAACTTTAGAAAGACAAAAGAAAATTATGACAAGATTATTAGAAGCAGAAAAATCAGAAGAAGAAAGAGAAATAGAGGAAAAAAGAGAATCTAAAGAAGCAAATAAAATATTTTATAAAAATCCAGAGGAATTATTTAAAGAGAAAAAATTAGATTTACCTTTCAAAGAAATTTTAAATACAAATAATTTAAAACTTGATAATTATTATAAGAAAAAATATAAAGAATATTTATTAAATCTTATGGAAGATTAGATTTTTAATGTTTTTAAATTATTAAAAAAAAAATTTTTCCAAAAAACGTCAAAATTTTAATGTTTTAAATTATTAAAAAAACTTTTTTTCCAAAAAACGTCAAAATTTTAATGTTTTTAAATTATTAAAAAAAAATTTTTTTTCAAAAATTGCCCAAAATTTTAATATTTTTAAAAAAACAACATTGGAGTTTTTTTTTTTAACACCAATGTTTGATGTCGAAACAATGTTAAAAAAAATTTTTTTTCAAAAATCGTCCAAAATTTTAATATTTTTTAATTTCAAATAAAAAAAATTTTTTTTCAAAAATCGTCCAAAATTTTAATGTTTTTTAATTTCAAATCAACCTCCAATGTTAAAAAATTTTTTTTCAAAAATCGTCCAAAATTTTAATGTTTTTTAATTTCAAATAAAAAAAAATTTTTTCAAAAATCGTCCAAAATTTTAATATTTTTAAAAAACAACCTCCAATGTTAAAAAATTTTTTTTCAAAAATCGTCCAAAATTTTAATGTTTTTTATTTAAAATTATAAAAAATTTTTTTTCAAAAATTGTCCAAAATTTTAATGTTTTTTAATTTCAAATAAAAAAAAATTTTTTTCAAAAAATGACCAAAATTTTAATATTTTTAAAAAACAACATTGGAGGTTTTTTTTTAACACCAATGTTTGATGTCGAAACAATGTTAAAAAAATTTTTTTCAAAAAATGACCAAAATTTTAATATTTTTATAATTTCAAATAAAAAAAATTTTTTTTCAAAAAACGTCCAAAATTTTAAGATTTTTAAATTTTAAAATAAAAAAAATTTTTTTCAAAAAATCGTCCAAATTTTTTATATTTTTAAATTTAAAAATATAAAAAATTTTTTTTCAAAAATTGCCCAAAATTTTAAGATTTTTAAAAAAACAACATTGGAGTTTTTTTTTTTAACACCAATGTTTGATGTCGAAACAATGTTAAAAAAAATTTTTTTTTCAAAAATCGTCCAAAATTTTAATATTTTTTAATTTCAAATAAAAAAAATTTTTTTTCAAAAATCGTCCAAAATTTTAATGTTTTTTAATTTCAAATAAAAAATTTTTTCAAAAAACGTCCAAAATTTTAATGTTTTTTAATTTCAAATAAAAAAAAATTTTTTTCAAAAAACGACCAAAATTTTAATATTTTTAAAAAACAACATTGGAGTTTTTTTTTTTAACACCAATGTTTGATGTCGAAACAATGTTAAAAAAATTTTTTTTTCAAAAATCGTCCAAAATTTTAATGTTTTTTATTTAAAATTATAAAAAAAATTTTTTTCAAAAAACGTCTAAAATTTTAATGTTTTTTAATTTCAAATAAAAAAAAATTTTTTTCAAAAAACGTCCAAAATTTTAATATTTTTAAAAAACAACCTCCAAATGTTAAAAAATTTTTTTTCAAAAATCGTCCAAAATTTTAATGTTGTTTAAAAAACAACATTGGAGGTTTCTTTTTTAACACCAATGTTTGATGTCGAAAAAAAACCTCCAATGTTAAAAAAAAATTTTGATGTCGAAACATTGGTGTTAAAAAATAAACCTCCAATGTAATGTTAAAAAAAATTTTTTTTTCAAAAATCGTTCAAAATTTCAACATTTTTATTGGACGCTTAACGCAAAAAAAATTAAATAAAAAAAAATAAATGAAAAAAAATTTAAAAATTGTTTTTTTTTAATTTTTATAACACTCTGTAAGTATCTGATTTTCAGTAAGAAATCCATTTTAATTTTAAATTGAAAAAAAAAAATATGTGTTTTTTTTTTCACTTTTGTCTTTTTTTACGTATATATATATGTAAGTTAGATTTTAATGTAATTTTAATTTAGCTTGATAAAATATTTGTTTATGTACAAATCTGTATTTTCACTTTGTATGATATGCAAATATATAAATATATTTTATTTATTTAAATAATAAAGATTGAAATTATGAATTATTTTATTAAAAGTAAATTTATTACATTAGTAATAAGCCTTTTTGTTATTACATTTTTTTCTTGTACTAAAGAAAAAGAACGTGTAATAATAAAAGAAGTAGAAAATGTAGAAGGAAGTGGTACTGTTGATTTTTCTGTTCAGACAAAAGAAGTAGAAGAGAATTTATTAAAAAATGCTAATGTTCTTCCAGAAGAAGTAGCATCTATTAAAATTCGTATAATTGATGCTGTATCTGAAGAAGTTGTTTATGAAAAAACAAAAAACGTAATTATAATAAATGACAACTTGGCAATAGAATCAATTGTTCTTAAAGTTGGTAGTTATAAAATTACTGATTTTATACTTTACAATGTAAGCGGTGAAATGTTGTATTTATTGCCACTAGAAAATTCGGAGTTTGCTGAACTAGTTAATGACCCCGCACCAATTTGTTTTGACATAACTGAAGACAATGGCACACCAATAACTATTGAAGTGATAGGCACAAATTGTGCTAGTTGTCCTATTGATAAATGGGGTTATACTAAAATAGATGTTATATGTCCAGCATGTATTTGTATTCAAGTAGGTGCTTTTACTTTTTCAGAAAGTAGCAATCATTTTGAACTTACTGCATCAGACATACTTGTTTATGGAATAAGCGATTGCTGTGAAGACTTATTAGAAACATTTAATTTAACAAATATTTTTAACAAAATCACTTTTGGTGGTTCTGGAGAATATTATGCATATAAATTTGTTTTCCAAAAAGATGGATACACGGATTGCGAATATACTTTTACAGTTCAGGAATTAGACCATTTTTCAGAAATAGAGCCACTTAGTGTTATTCTTGATAACTGCCAAATGTTAAACGATTTGTATTTAATAGCTGGTTTCACTTTTAATGAAGATTTTTTTGGATATGGTCCTAATCATTATGAGGCAAGTATAGTAGGCACACCTGAACCACAATTAATTAATAATACTGTAACTATTTTTAATACCGCTGGTTATTTAACATTCCCAAGCGAAATATTAAATGAGCTTAATGATTTTTCTGTAAAAACAACTGTTTCTTTCCAAGATCATGCAGCTAATTTTATTTTATCAACTAACAATAGTTATTTTGAAATTTGGGAAAATTCTGGAAATAGAATATATGTTAGACTTGGAACTCAGGAGAAGTATTTAACATTACCAGAAAATTTTGTTTTAGGTCAATTTTACGATATTCTTGTAACAAGATCTGGTGGAGAAATAACTATTTATTTAGATGGTTCACAATTAGGAATTTTAACATACACATTTGAAAGTGCTTTAAATATTAATCAAATTAGATCCGGAAGACGTATTGATAATAATCACACTTTTAATGGAGCTATTGATGATATTAGTTTTTATAATAGAGTAATCGCCCCTTAATTAAGAACAATAAAACAAAGTTCAATTTGTGAAAAAAATAATCCAAAATTCAAAAGCGTCATGTTTTTGAATTTTGGAAAATTGGAAATAATAAACTATTTTAAAAAAATAAAAAAATGACAAAACAAAGACCGATAGCATTTATAATGCTATTGACACTTCTTATGTTTGCATCTTGTAAATTAGAAGAAACGATATTTGTAAAAGAATATCCGCCACAAAGATATGTTGATAGTACAGAGTTCTTAGGCAGTAAATATGAAATTGAATTGAAGGAAGAGCCAACTCAAACAAATGCAAAGATTGAAGTAATTCCTTATGAAACTAATAGTTATAGGTGTATGACTTATAGGAAAAGGAAATACAAGCATAGGAAAAGACGAGTTAAGAATATGATATTTAATTTTGGAGGGTCGCTAACTTGTTTGGCAGGGTTTAAGGTAAATACAAATAACGAAATACTTCAACAAGCATTTCCGCTTATTGGAATTTTTGGTTTATATTGGTTGTATTCAGCTATTTCAAAAGACTATTGGACAAAATATGAAAATTTATATGATATTCAGCCATATAAATATGATTATTTTAACTATGAGAAAAACAAAATGAAAGAAAAAACGTTTTTAATAAGTGCTAATGGTGAAGATAATTCATATACATCGGATATTTTTGGAAAATTGGAAATTCCATTATATGATTTTAATTTTCCGTCAAAACTTCAAAAGCATAAAATATATCCATTTAATTTTAGATATAATAATAAATTATTCGAAAACAAAATAGATATTAACACTTCTAAATGGTATCCTACATATGGAAAAATTAAAACACCATCACTATTGCTTAACACAGATAAAAAGCGAACAGTAAATGTATTATTACCAATTGGCACAGAAACACAAATATTTGAAAAAGAAATTTTTTATGGAGAAGATTTTGTGAAAGTAAAACCGTTTAAGGATTATGGTTGGGTAAAATATAATGATTTAGATTTATTTTATACTATGAATTATACCTTAGCAGACAATAATAAGACATTATTAACTAATTCTCAGGAAATAGCATTTCAAAATGCTGTTAAAGAAAATATGCTTTATCAATTTATTTACAATTATCCTAATTCAAAGCAAATTGACAAAGCTAATAAATTGGTGTTTCAAAATGCAAAATCAGAAAATACAATTGAGGCATATACAGATTTTATTGAAGATGCTTCAAATAAAGATTTAATTAGTACTGCTTTTATTTTGCGAAGTGATATAGTTTTTAATAAACTATCTACATTTTCTACTTATGATGAGTTTGATAATTTTAAACAAAACAACATAAATATTGATATTAATAAAGCGATTTATACATCGCAAAGAAAAAACGGCAAACTAATTCTCTGGTCTAATAATGGTCAAAAAATATCTGAGGGGAATTATAAAAATAATTTAAAGCATGGAAAATGGCTTTCCTTGAATGAATGTGGTAAAGAAATTTATAAGGGCACATACAATAATGGAAAAGTAATTAATTTTGAAGAATATAAATATTTTGAAGATGATTGTAATAAAATACACATATATTATATTAGAAAAATGAGTAAAGGAACATTGATAGTTTATTATAAAAGTGGAAAAAAGAAAACATACATAGAATCTTTAAACTCAAAGCCATATAAAGAGATAGGATATTATGAAAATGGTAATAAGCAATATTTTTACGAAATAAAAAATGGAAAACTACATGGCAAATGTATTTCATATTATCATAATGGAAGAAAAAAAATTGAACTTAATTCAAAAAATGGAGTAGGACATGGTTTATTTACTGAATACCATAATAATGGTGTAAAAAGTAAGCAAGGAAATATGAAAAATGGAAAAGCAGACGGAAGAGTGGAATATTGGAACAAAAACGGAAATCTATATAAAACAGAAAATTATAAGAATGGTTATTGTACCAATTGTCCAAATGGGTTATCTGAGGTTTTTGATGGTTTAAATATAATAAATAATGTAATTAAAAGTATTGGAGGTTTTAAAAGTGGAGGAGGATTAAGGTAAAAATTTCCTGAGCTTCAGTGTTTTCAAGCCCTTTATAATTAATAATATATGCTTTGAAAACACCGAAGCGCTGGAATAATTATAAAATTAATTTATTAGAAATATTTATAAATTCTGCGCAGTGCGGTGTTTTCACCGCACAATTATTCATATTTAATTTAAATTTAAAAAAAATCAAAATTTGTCCAAAATTTTAATAATTTTTAAATTTCAATTAAAAAAAAATTTTTTTCAAAAAACGACCAAAATTTTAATATTTTTTAATTTCAAATAAAAAAAATTTTTTTTTCAAAAATCGTCCAAAATTTTAATGTTTTAATAAAACAACATTGGAGGTTTTTTTTTAACCTCCAATGTTTCTACCAAACATTGGAGGTTAAAAAAAAACCTCCAATGTTAAAAATTTTTCAACCTGTACAAACCCAAAAAATTAATGTTTTTTTGAAAAAAGTTTTTTATAAATTATAAAATTCGTAAAAAATTGGCGTTTTTTGGGTTTGTACAGGTTGAAATTTTTTCCAAAAAAACGTTAAAATTTTAATGTTTTTAAATTATTAAAAAAAAAATTTTTTCCAAAAAACGTCAAAATTTTAATATTTTTAAATTATTAAAAAAAAAATTTTTTCAAAAAACGTCAAAATTTTAATGTTTTTAAATTATTAAAAAAAATTTTTTTCCAAAAAAACGTCAAAATTTTAATGTTTTTAAATTATTAAAAAAAAAACTTTTTTGAAAAAATCAATTATTCTAATGAATTTATATAAAAAAAAATGCTTTTTTATATAAAAAAGCATTTTTTAATAAAAAAAAATTTATTTTTTAAACAACTCCTTGATCTAACATAGAATTTGCAATTTTTAAGAACCCTGCAATATTTGCTCCTTTTACATAATCAATAAAACCATCATCAGAAGTTCCATATTTTACACAAGCTTCGTGAATATCTTTCATAATTTGATGAAGTTTTGCATCTACTTCATTTCTTGTCCAAGATAATTTCTGAGAATTTTGAGACATCTCTAATCCAGAAGTTGAAACACCACCAGCGTTAGCAGCTTTTCCAGGACCAAATAATAATTTATTTTCTAAGAAAGTTTCAACCGCCTCTGGAGTAGATGGCATATTAGCACCTTCAGAAACACAAATACAATTATTTTCAACTAATGCTTTTGCGTCATCTCCATTTAATTCATTTTGAGTAGCACAAGGTAAAGCAATATCAACTTTTATTTCCCAAGGCTTTTTATTTGGAAAGAATTTTGCATTAGGAAATTCTTCTGCGTAAGGAGAAACTATATCATTATTACTTGCTCTAAGCTCCAACATATAATCTATTTTCTTTCCAGAAATACCTTCTTCGTCAAGAATATAACCGTCAGGACCAGAAATAGTAACAACTTTTCCACCTAATTCAGTAGCTTTTAAAGCAGCTCCCCAAGAAACATTACCAAAACCAGAGATAGCAACTCTTTTTCCTTCGAAAGAATCTCCTCTTGTTTTTAACATTTCAGCAGCAAAATAAACATTACCAAAACCTGTTGCTTCTGGTCTGATTAAAGAACCACCCCAATTAATTCCTTTTCCTGTTAAAACTCCAGTATTTTCACGAGCTAATTTTTTATACATTCCGTATAAAAAGCCAATTTCACGACCACCAACACCAATATCTCCAGCAGGAACGTCAGTTTCTGGACCAATAAGTCTCCATAATTCTAACATAAAAGCTTGACAAAAACGCATTACTTCTGCGTCAGATTTTCCTTTTGCGTCAAAATCAGAACCACCTTTTCCACCACCCATAGGTAAAGTAGTTAAGCTATTTTTGAAAACTTGCTCAAAACCAAGAAATTTCAAAATACTCAAATTTACACTCGGATGAAATCTTAAACCACCTTTATAAGGTCCTATAGCGTTATTATATTGAACACGGTAACCTAAATTAACATGAACATCACCTTTATCATCTACCCAAGAAACTTTAAAAGTCAAAATACGATCTGGCTCAACTACTCTTTCAACTATTTTCGCAGATTCAAATTGTGGATTTTCATTGTAAATATTCTCTACAGAATCTAAAACTTCACGAACAGCCTGTAAATATTCCTTTTCACCAGGATGCTTTTCCTCTAAATTGTTTAAAACAGCATTAACGTTCATAACTTATGAAAAATTAATTAAATAAAAAAATATTCTAAATGTCTTTCGACATTAAAATTATTTGACAAATATAAAGTTTATTTTTAATAAAAAAAAATAAAATCAACTTTTTTTTATTAATTTTTTTTTTTCAAATTTCCCAAATTTCCCAAATTTTAAATAAAGAAAATATATTAAATTTCTAAAATTTTTTTAATTTCAAAATTCGTTAAACGTTTTCCTTTTGCTTTATAAGATTTTACATTTATAAAATCTTTGCTTTTAATAATAATTTTTTTATTATTAAAATCTTTCTTTAATTCTAAAGAAAATTTAAATTCTTTTTTATCAGAAATTAAAATTAACTTAGAATTTGGATTGTCGTCAATAAAAAAATTTTTTTTATTTAATGGCGTTTTATTTTCAATTTTAAAACGTTTTAAATAATAAAAATTAAAATTTGCATCAAAATAAACAACAGAAAATATTTTATTTTCATCAAATTTTTCTATTAAAAAATTGTCTTTTTCAAAATGATTATTCAAATCAAAATTATGTAAAATAAAAATTCCATTAAAATTTATTTCCAAAATTTTATCATTTCCACCAAAATTACCGAGCGATTTTCCAATACTGTCATCATTCAATCTCATAGTAATTTCATCTAAAAAAATTTTTTTATCACTGAGTGTAGAAATTCCTTTTTCTTTTAAAGAGATTTTAAAAATGTCATTTTTTGTTAAAATATTTCCTTTTGCATTTCTTCCTTTTATAAATAATTTTGAAAATTCATATTCTATGGATAATTTAGTTATTCGTCCTTTTGGTTTTAAAATCACTTTTATAATTTCTGCTTCTCCATTTGGATTTGCAGTAAAGTAAATTATTTTTGAACTTTTCGAGCCTTGAGTTAAATTATAAATTTTATCTCTGGTAACCGACTTAACAGCAAAACGTTTTACATAAAAAAATCCATATTGACCATTTCTATAAATAACATTATAAATTGTTCTTTTGTCATTTTTTTTAAAAACATTTCCATAAATAATATTTTTCCCAAAAAAAGCCTTATTAGAAATTTTACTTACAAGATAAGTTCCATCTTTTTTAAAAACAATAATATCATCAATATCAGAGCATTCGCAAATAAATTCATCATTTTTCAAAGACGTTCCGATAAAACCTTCCTTTTTATTTATATATAATTTTTTATTTGCTATTACCACTTTACTTGCAATTATGGTGTCAAAATTTCCAATTTTTGTTCTTCTTTTTTTATCATTACCATATTTATTTTTTATATTTTGAAAAAAATTTATAGTGTAATTTATAATATTTTTCAAAAAAAATTTCAATTTTTTAATTTCTCTTTCTATTTTTTTAATTTCTTTTTCTGATTTTTTAAAATCATATTTTGAAATACGTTTTATTTTAATTTCTGTTAATTTAATAATATTTTCTCTACTAATTTTTTGTGTAAATTTATCTTCGAATTTTTCAAGATTTTTTGCAATAGTTTCTATAATTTCTTTCCATGTTTCGCAATTTTCTATTTTTTCATAAATTTTATTTTCAATAAAAATTTTTTCTATAATACACCAATGCCAAGAGTTTTCCAATTCGTTTAAATTAATTTCTAATTCTTTTTGCAGAAGTTTCTTAGTATTTTCAGTGTTTATTTTCAAAATTTCATCTACGCCAATAAATATAGGTTTTTTATTTTGAATAATGCAAGAATTAGGCGAAATTGAAATTTCACAATCAGTAAAAGCAAACATTGCATCTATAGTTTTATCGGCAGAAATTCCAGCATTTAATTTTATTAAAATTTCTACATTTTCGGCTGTATTGTCTTCTATTTTTTTTATTTTAATTTTACCTTTTTGATTCGCATTAACTATACTTTCGATTAAATTTGATGTAGTTTTCCCATAAGGAATTTCGGAAATTTTTAAAATTTTTTCATTTATTTTTGTAATTTTTGCACGAACTTTAACTTTTCCTCCTCTCAAACCTTTATTATATTTTGAAAAATCTGCTGTTGCATAAGTTTTAAAATCAGGTAAAATTTCAAAATTTTCGTTTTTTAAAATAGAAATAGAAGCGTCAATTAATTCATTAAAATTATGAGGCAAAATTTTTGTTGCAAGTCCAACAGCAATTCCTTCAGAACCTTGTGCAAGCAATAAAGGAAATTTCACAGGCATTGTAATTGGTTCTTTATTTCTTCCGTCATAAGTATCTTTCCATAAAGTAGTTTTTGAATTAAAAACCACATCCAAAGCAAAATTAGACAAACGTGCTTCTATATAACGCGCAGCAGCAGAGCGATCTCCGGTAAAAATATTTCCCCAATTTCCTTGTGTTTCTATCAATAAATTTTTTTGTCCCAACTGAACTAAAGCATCGTTTATAGAAATATCTCCGTGTGGGTGATATTGCATAGTATTTCCAATAATATTTGCCACTTTATTAAAACGTCCGTCGTTTAATTTTTTCATAGAATGCAAAATTCGTCTTTGCACAGGTTTTAAACCGTCTTCAATGTATGGAACTGCACGCTCAAGTATAACATAAGAAGCATATTCTAAAAACCAATTTTTATACATTCCAGAAAGATGTAAATTCTCTTTTACCATTTTAAATTTTAAATTAAAAATTTTTCAAAAAAAACATTTTTTTTATAATTAAAAATTATGTTAAAAAACGCATAATTTTTTTATTTGATTTGAAAATTCATTTTTCAAAATTTCCATCTGTTTTAATATCTAAATCATAAATTGTATCAGCAAAAATAAAATACATTTGCAAATTAGGAAGTACATAAATATATTCATTTTCTTTCGGATATTTTTGAATTTGTGCTTTATAAATTTTATAATTTAAATCTATTAAAATTAATTTTGTTTTTTTGGATTTCTTTTATAAAGTGGTTTTATTTCAATTTGCATCGGAATATTTTTTGTTTCTTGTATTCTAAAATCAGCAAATCCTCCGGATTCTAATCTAATTTCTGTAAAAACATTTTTTTTATTTAGAATATCTAACAAAATTAAAATTTGTAAAGTTTCATTTAGATTTTCAAATTCAACATTTATTTAAATTAATTAATTTTTCTAAATGAGAAATAATATTTAATGCTTTTTTATTTTTCATAATTTTTTGAAAAAAAAAATTATGAAAAGTTAATAATTTAAAAAAAATTTTATTTTTAAAAAAATAAAATTTTTTATGATTTTATTAAAAATTTTTTTCCAAAAAACCAATTATTTCAATGATTTATTAAAAAAATTTTTCTCCAAAAAACCAATTATTTTAATGATTTTTTATATAAAAAAAAAATTTCAAAATTATATAATTTTGAAATTTAAAATAATAGATTTGAAATTTTATTAAACAATATACCTTCTGTCTGGTCTTGGCAATAAAATTTTTCTAGAAAGTTTTAATTTATTTGTTCTTCTATCTATCTCAATTAATTTTACTTCTATATAATCACCTTCTTTAAGAACTTCTTCTACAGATTTTAAACGTCTCCATTCAATTTCTGATATATGAAGTAAACCGTCTTTTCCAGGTAGGATTTCAATAAAAGCACCAAATGAAACTATAGATTTTACTCTTCCTTTATAAACTTTTCCTACTTCTGGAACTTCAACTATACTAATAACAGCTTTTAAAGCTGCATCTACTGATTCTTTATTAGAAGCAACAATATCAACAAAACCTTGTCCGTTCATTTCATCTATAGTAATAGATGCTCCAGTATCCGCTTGTATTTGTTGTATAATTTTTCCTCCAGGTCCAATTAAAGCACCTATCATTTCTTTCTTTATAACAAGTTTTTCTATTCTTGGAGCATTAGGTTTGTAGTCTTCTCTTGGTCCAGGTATTGTTTCCAGAATTTTATTTAAAATATGTATTCTTCCAGTTTTTGCTTGATTTAAAGCTTCTGCTAATAATTCATAAGAAATTCCAGCAACTTTAATGTCCATTTGACAAGCAGTGATTCCATCCATTGTTCCTGTAACTTTGAAATCCATATCACCAAGATGATCCTCGTCTCCAAGTATGTCAGAAAGTATAGAATACTTATTATTTTTATTATTAATAATTAAACCCATTGCAATTCCAGAAACAGGTTTTTTCATACGAATTCCAGCATCTAATAATGCTAATGTACTAGCACAAACAGTTGCCATAGATGATGAGCCGTTAGATTCCAAAATATCCGATACTATACGTATAGCATAAGGATTGTTTTGAATAGACGGTAACATCTTTTTTATTGCACGGTAAGCAAGATTTCCGTGTCCGATTTCTCTTCTTCCTACTCCTTTATATGGACGAGCATCTCCAGTAGAAAAAGCTGGAAAGTTATAATGTAACAAAAATCTTTCTCTTTTTTGAAAGAAAACATCATCTATAATTTTTTCATCTGATTTTGTTCCTAATGTAACACTTGCTAAAGCTTGTGTTTCGCCTCTTGTAAAAACTGCCGAACCATGCGATGAAGGTAAATAATCTACTTCACACCATATTGGTCTGATTTCATCAGAGTTCCTTCCGTCTATGCGTACTTTTTCATCTAAAATTAAATTTCTAACAGCTTCTTTTTCTGTCTCATGCAAATATTTTTGAACTAAAGGTTTTTGTTCTTCACTTTCTGCATAGCTGTCTAATAATTCTTTTTTTATTTCAGAGAAATCAGCGTTTCTTTCTTTTTTAGATTTTTTAGACTTTGCTAAATCATAAATCTTATCATAAGAATTAGAACGAATTAATTCCTTTAAATCTTCATCATTTTTTTCGTGCGAATACTCTCTTTTTTCTACAATACCTTTCATCTCCACAAGGTCTAATTGTGCTTGACATTGCATTTTAATTGCTTCATGTGCTAATTTAATAGCATATAAAATTTCACTTTCAGATGCTTCGTTCATTTCTCCTTCAACCATAACAATACTATCTTTTGTAGCTGCTACCATTATGTCTATATCTGCTTTCGTAGCATCAGAAAAATTTGGATTAATAATAAAATCTCCATTAACCTTTACTGCTCTTACTTCCGAAATAGGCATTTTAAAAGGAATATCAGAAACACATATAGCAGCAGAAGCAGCTAGAGCTGCAAGAGAATCTGGCATAACTGTTCTGTCTCCAGAAATTAAACTTATATTTACATAAGTATCTGCATGATAATCTTTCGGAAACATCGGACGAAGCGCTCTATCTACCAAACGCGAAACTAAAATTTCATTATCTCCTGGTCTGCCTTCTCTTCTTAAAAAATTTCCAGGAAATTTCCCCATAGATGCATATGTTTCTTTGTATTCTACAGATAAAGGCAAAAAATCTGTAAATTCTTTTGCTTCTTTTGCCGATACAACAGTCGCTAATAACATCGTTTTTCCCATACGTACCACAACAGCCCCATCTGCTTGTTTTGCCAGTTTTCCTGTTTCTATTGTAATTGTTCTGCCATCATCTAAATAAATGGTCTTTTCTACAATTTTTGTCATAACTTTATAATCAAAATTCTACACAATTTGTAAAATCATTTTTCCGACATTCTACAATTTGCTAATTATTAAAAATATTTTTATTTACGTAAACCAAGTGATTTAATAATTGCACGATATCTTTCTATATCTATATCTTTCAAATAATTTAGAAGTCGTCTTCTTTTTCCAACTAATTTTAACAAAGACATTTGTGTACCAAAGTCTTTTTTATTCTTCTTCAAATGACCAGTTAAATGATTGATGCGATAAGTAAATAAAGCAATTTGACCCTCAGAAGAACCAGTATCTTTCTCAGATTTTCCATAAATTTTGAAAATATCGGATTTCTTATTCTTTGTTAAATACATAATTTTAATGAATAAATTTTTACAAAAGTAATCGTTTTTTTTTTAAAAAAAAATTTTTTTGTAATTTACAATAAATAAAATATAATTTTTTTTATATATAAAAAAAATACAAATAATATTTATTATTATCCATTCAATTATTTTTAATCTTTTATTTTTAAATAATTATATTTAATTTTTTTTTTCAAAAAAACGATAAATTTTAATGATTTTTTTTAATTAAAAAAAAATTTTTTTTCAAAAAAACGATAAATTTTAATGATTTTAAATTATCAAAAAAAAAATTTTTTTCAAAAAAACGATAAATTTTAATGATTTTAAATTATCAAAAAAAAATTTTTTTCAAAAAAACGATAAATTTTAATGATTTTAAATTATCAAAAAAAAAATTTTTTTCAAAAATCATTAAAATTTTAATGATTTTTGAAATTAAAGAAAAATACAATTTTTTTTAAATTTTTTGCGTTTTTTATCATAAAAAAATATATGCAGAAAACTTATAAATTTTCGGAAATTACATACAAGATATTAAGGAAAGAAATTATTAATATTGAAGTTGTTAGAAGTCAAAATATTTTTAAAGAATGGTTTAGTTTCAATTATGAAATTAATTCTATAGATCTTGAATATCTGAAAAAATTAATTGAAACGAACAGATATAATATTGATAATTATATTGAATATCAATTATTTGGATATTTTATTAATCCTCTTTTACACAAGGTTTATTTTTATGGAGATAATTATCGTGAATGGCTTCAAGAGGAAATATCTGGCATAGTAAATAATATAAAAATTATTGGAATTTTAGATTTTATGGTTGCATCTGGAACAGAAGAAGCTAAAATTCCGTATTTTTTTATTCAAGAATTTAAAAGATCGTCTTCTGCTAAACATCCAAAAGGACAATTGCTTGCTCAGATGACAGTTGCAATAGAAAATAATAAAATAAACAAAATGAGAGGTGCATATAATATTGGTAGATTTTGGTTTTTTATTGTTCTGGAAAAAATTAATAAAAGCAAATATCAATACCACGAATCGGAAAGTTTTGATTCTTTGAAAATAAATGATTTAAAACAAATTTTTAAAATTCTAAAAGCTGTAAAACACAAATATTGCAAATGAAATTTAATGATTTTTTATAATTAAAAATTTTTTTTCAAAATTCGTCCAAAATTTAATGATTTTTTGTAACCGCTCATTATAGTATGGTAAAAAAGTTTTTTCGCAAAAAACAAAAACCATAAAGCTTTGATTTTAAGGTTGTTGCGTTTTTTGTAAAATGCAAAAAAT
>NBLL01000058.1 GCA_002084355.1 Bacteroidetes bacterium 4572_128
AAAAAAAAAATCACAAAAATAATTTTTGTGATTTAAAAAGCGAACTTGAAGGGAGTCGAACCCCTAACCTCCTGATCCGTAGTCAGGTGCACTATCCAATTATGCTACAAGTCCATAATAATTTTTGCAAAGATAAATAAAAAATTTTAAATAACAAATTTTTTATGTTTTTTTTCAAAAATTTTATTAAAAAAAAAAATTATTATTTTTGGAAAAATTTTAAATTTCATAATTTATGAAAATGACTTTAATAGAGAAAATTTTAGCAAAACACTCAAAATTTCAAAGTGTAAAAGCAAATGAAATAATTGATATTTCTCTTGATGTTAGAGCAGCAAGAGATTTTGGCGGAGCTAATGTTATCAAACATTTAGAAGAAAATAATAGAAATATGCAGTAAATCAACAGATTTGTAGGAAGTTTGCAAGAGAAAAAGGTTTTAAAGTTTTTGACATTAATAGAGGTATTGGAACGCATACTTTCATAGAAGAAGGAATTGCATATCCTTATACAACTTCTGTAACAACTGATTCGCATGCAAATATACTTGGAGCAATAGGTGCTTTCGGACAAGGTATGGGTGATAATTTAAATGGAAAGCGTCCGAAAAATATCACTTCTAAAGATATTATTTTAAATTTATTAAATATTTTTGGGGCAAATGAATTACTTGGATATTCTATAGAAATTCTTGGTGAAGAAGTTGAGAAATTAACTTTAGATGAGAGAATAACTATTTCCTCTATGGCTACAGAAATGGGAGCGATTATTATTTTATTTACTCCAAATCAAGAGGTTATAGATTTTTGCGAAACAAGAAGCAAAAGAAAAATAGAAATAATAAAAAGTGATGAAAACGCTATTTATAAGAAAATTTATAATATTGATATTTCAAGTTTTGTTCCTATGATTTCGCTTCCGGGTAAACCGCATGATACAATAGATATTTTGAAATTAAAAAAGATTAAAATAGATTCTGCATTTATTGGAAGTTGTACCAATGGAAGAATGGAAGATTTGAGAGAAATTTCAAAAGTTCTACAAAATAAAAAAGTTGCTCCAGGTGTTGTTTTAAAAATTGTTCCTGCGACAGATGAAGTATGGATAGAAGCATTAGATGAAGGTTTGATAAAAATTTTCAAAGATGCGGGAGCATTAGTTTCTAATGCTGGTTGCGCTGGTTGTGCTGCCGGACAAGTTGGACAAAATGGAGAAGGCGAAATTACTATCAGTACAGGAAATAGAAATTTTCCAGGAAAACAAGGAAAAGGCGAAGTTTTTCTTGCTTCACCGATAAATGTTGTTTCTTCTGCTGTTTCTGGATATATTACAAATTTTGAAAATATTCCAGCAAAGCCAAAAGTTTTTATGCCAAAAAATTCATTTGAAAATCTTGAAAATTATAAGAAAAAAAATGAAAATTATGAGAAAAAAATTACAAAAATAAAAGGAAGAGTTTGGGTAATTAACGAAGACAATATTGACACAGATATGATTTTTCATAATCGTTATCTTGCAATTACAAAAATTTCTGAAATGGGACAATACACTTTTGATAATTTGAAAAATTATGAAGATTTTTCTAAGAAAGCAAAAAAAGGTGATATTATAATTACAAAAAAGAATTTTGGAAGTGGAAGTTCAAGACAGCAAGCAGTAGACTGTTTTAAAGCACTAGGAATTCAAGCTATTTTAGCAGAATCTTTCGGAGCAATTTATGAAAGAAATGCTATCAATGCTGCTTTTCCAATTTTGACGTATAAAAATATTAATAAATTATTAATTGAAAATGGAGAAAAAATAAGTTTAGATTTTGAAAGTGGTGAGCTAAAAAATTTAAATAAAAATTTAAGTATTTTCATAGGGAAATTCTCAGAAGTTCAATTGGAAATTTATAAAAATGGAGGTTTATTTTAAAAATTATTTTTATGAATTTTATAATTAAAAAAAATTTTTTCAAAATTCATCCAAAATTTTATGATTTTTTCAAAAAAAAAATTTTTCAAAATTCATCCAAAATTTTATGATTTTTAAAATGTGTTTTTTTTAATAACGACCAAAATTTTAATTACAAAAAGGTTCCAAGAACCTTTTTGTAATTAAAATTTTTTTATTAAAAATAAAATTATTATAATTCATTGTTCACGATGATTTCGTTACATATCCTATATAATTGAATTTAATGTTTTAATGACGATTTGGAATAAAAATTTTTAAAAAATATTTTGAAAAAAACAACAATTTCCCACAATTTTATTGTGAAAAAATTCATACCACAAAAAGGTTTATATCCAAAAAAATTTAAATATGTAAAATTTCAATTTTTTTCAACAATTATAAAAATATCTTCGTTCTTTTTTTTCATAAAATATTGCTCTCTGGCAAATTTTTCTAAATTTTCTTTGCTTGTTTTTAATTCTTCTAATTTTTTTTTATCTTTTTTAATTCGTTCATTATAAAATTTTTCTTGTTTTTTTAAAATACTTATTTCTTCTAAACTATTTATCCTTTCTAATAAGTTGTTTTGGTCGAAAAATAATATCCATATCAAAAAAATAATAAACGTAATAATATATTTATTTTTTAATAAGTAAAGATTTTTTACAATTTCAAGTGTTTTTTTTATTTTGAAAAAAATATTTTTCATATAAAATATTTTTTGAAATAATTTTCTGTAAAAAATTATTTCAAATAATTAAAATTATTTTCTAATAGCTTTAATTGTAGCTAATTCATTTCCTTTTACATATTCTAAAAGTGCTCCTCCTCCGGAAGAAATATAACTAATTTTGTTTTGCAATTTATATTTATTTATCGCAGCAACAGAATCGCCTCCACCAATTAATGAAAAACCACCTCTTTCTTTAACTTTTGCAACAGATTTAGCAATTTGCAAAGTTCCATTTTGAAAATTATTCATCTCAAAAACTCCCATAGGTCCGTTCCATAAAACAGTTTTTGATTTTTCTATTATTTTAGAAAACCTATTTATGCTTTTCAATCCTATATCAAGACTCATGCAATTATCTTTTATTTTATTTATATCACTATAAGTGATATTTGCTGAATTGCTAAATCTATCAGCATTAACACTATCAATTGGAAGATAAAATTTTACTTTTTTTTCTATAGCTTTTTGAAGAATTTCTGAAGCTATTTCTATTTTATCACTTTCAAAAATAGAATTTCCTATGCTTCCGCCTATTGATTTTATGAAAGTAAAAGCCATACCACCACCAACAATAATATTATCTACTCTTTCTAAAAGAGAACTTATAACTTCTATTTTCGAAGAAATTTTTGCTCCGCCAATAATTGCTGTAAAAGGTCTTTCACCTTTTTCTAAAAGCATTTCTAAATTTTTCAATTCATTTTCAATAACATAAGCAAACATTTTATCTTTTGGAAAAAACTCACTCACTATAGATGTAGAACAGTGATTTCTATGTGCTGTACCAAAAGCATCATTTACATAAACCTCAGCAAGTTTTGATAATTTTTTAGCAAAGTTTTTATCTCCTTCTTTTTCTCCCTTATGAAAACGTACATTTTCTAAGAGAATAACTTCTCCAGCTTTTAAACTTTTTACTTTTACTGATGTATTTTTGCCAATACAACTATTTGCAAATAAAACTTTAATACCCAAAAGTTTAGATAAATGTTCTAAAATATGTTTATTAGAAAATCTTTCTTCGAAAATATTTCTTTTTGGTCTTCCAAGATGTGATAATAAAATAAGTTTTCCTTTTTCTTTTAGAATTTTTTTTATCGTAGGAATAGCAACTCTCATTCTTGAGTCATCTGTTATTTCAAATTTATCATTCAAAGGTAAATTAAAATCAACTCTTAGCAAAACCCTTTTGTTTGCGAAATTGTAATCAGAAAATAATTGCATAGTTTTATAAAAAAAAATAATTACAAAAAAAATAAATTTTTTTAAAAAAAATGTGTTTTTTTGAAAAAAATTTTTTTTTAATTTATATTAAAATTTTTATTAAAAATTATGATTCCAAAAAACGAATTTAATAAATATGCGACTAAGCATCTTGGCATAAGTAGTTTAAATTTAAGTAAATTTAATTCTATTTATAACGATTATATTTCTCCAACAATAATAGAAGAACGTCAATTAAATATTGCTTCTATGGATGTTTTTTCTCGTTTGATGATGGACAGAATTATTTTTCTTGGAATGCCGATAAATGATTATGTTGCAAATATTGTTCAGGCACAATTATTATTTTTAGAATCCAGCGACCCAAATAAAGATATTCAAATTTATTTGAACACTCCCGGAGGTTCGGTTTATGCAGGTCTTGGAATTTATGACACTATGCAATATATTAGTTCTGATGTTGCTACCATTTGTACTGGTATGGCTGCTTCTATGGGAGCAATTTTGTTAGCTGCCGGACAAGAAGGAAAACGTTCTGCTTTGAAGCATTCGAGAGTTATGATACATCAACCTATGGGAGGTGTTCAAGGACAAGCGTCTGATATAGAAATCACTGCAAAAGAAATTAAAAAATTAAAAAATGAACTTTATAAAATTATTTCTGTTCATTCTAAGCAAGATATTAAAAAAGTAGAATTAGATTCTGATAGAGATTTCTGGATGACTTCAGAAGAAGCAAAAAAGTACGGAATGATAGATGAAATTCTTGTAAGAAATAATTTAAAAAATAAATAAAATATGAAAAAATGTTCTTTTTGTCATCGTTCTGAGCAGGATGTTGAAATTTTAATAGATGGAATAGACGGTCATATTTGTAATAATTGCGTAGAAATTGCTTATGAAATTATTCAAAGAGAAGACGAAGTTAAAAGCAAGAGTAAAACAGATAACAAATCTTTTTTAGATAAAAAACTTTTAAAACCTAAGGAAATAAAAGTTTTCCTTGATGAATATCTTATCGGACAAGATGATGCAAAAAAGATTTTATCTGTGGCGGTTTATAATCATTATAAACGTTTGTCGCAAGATAAAATTAAAGTTAAAAAAGATGAAGTTGAGATAGAAAAATCTAACATTATTCTTGTTGGAGAAACTGGTACAGGCAAAACTTTATTTGCTCGTACCATTGCAAAAATGTTGAAAGTTCCATTTGCAATAGTTGATGCAACAGTTTTAACAGAAGCAGGTTATGTCGGTGAAGACGTTGAAAGTTTACTTGTTCGTTTGTTGCAATCTGCCAATTATGATATTGAATTGGCAGAGAAAGGTATAGTTTTTATAGATGAAATAGATAAAATAGCAAGAAAAAGTGATAATCCATCTATCACCAGAGATGTTGCTGGCGAAGGAGTTCAACAGGGTTTATTAAAATTATTAGAAGGTTCAGTTGTTAATGTTCCGCCACAAGGCGGTAGAAAACATCCAGACCAGAAATATATTTCTATAAATACTAAACATATTTTATTTATTTGCGGAGGAGCTTTCGACGGTATAGAAAGGAAAATTGCAAATCGTTTGAATACGAAACTTGTTGGTTATAGTGCGGTAAAAAATTCTGACCAAATTGACACGAAAAATTTATTGCAATATATTGCTCCTCAGGATTTAAAGTCTTTTGGTTTAATTCCAGAAATTGTTGGTCGTTTACCAATTTTGGGTTTTTTAAATCCTCTTGATAAAGAAATTTTAAAGAAGATTTTATATGAGCCAAAAAATTCTATTATAAAACAGTATGAATATCTTTTCAAAATGGACAAAATTAATTTGTCTTTTGATGCAAATGTTTATGATTTTATAGTTAATAAGGCTATGGAATTTAAACTTGGTGCGAGGGGTTTACGTTCTATTTGTGAAGCAATTATGCTTGATGCGATGTTTGAATTACCTTCTAAAACAAAAAAAGTTACAGATTTTACCGTAACTTTGGAATATGCAAAAGAAAAAGTTTTAAAAACAAATAAAAGCAGATTAAAAGCTGTATAAAAAAATTTTATGAAAATAATTATTCCTATGGCAGGAATGGGAAAACGTATGCGTCCACATACTTTGACCGTTCCCAAACCATTAATTTCAATAGCAGGAAAAAGTATAGTTGAGCGTTTAGTTACAGAGATTTCAAAAATTGTTAAAGAAGAAATAGAAGAAATTGCTTATATTATCAGGGAAGATTTTGGCGAAGAAGTTGAGAAAAATTTAAAAGAAATTTCTAATAAATTATCTGCAAAATCTTCAATTTATTATCAAAAAGAAGCAAAAGGAACTGCTCACGCTGTTTTTTGTGCTGAGAATTCCTTAGATGGAAATGTAATTATTGCTTTTGCTGACACTTTATTTAAGGCAGATTTTAATTTGAATAAAGAAAATGATGCTACTATTTTTGTGAAAAAAGTGAAAAATCCTAATGATTTTGGAGTTGTAAAAACTAATAAAGAAAATTTAATTACAGATTTTATTGAAAAACCTAAGGAATTTATTTCTGACCTTGCAATTATCGGAATTTATTTTTTTAAAGATGGTAAAAATTTAAAAAAAGAAATAAAATATCTGATAGATAATAAAATAATTGTTAATAATGAATACCAATTAACAGATGTTCTTGAAAATATGAAAGAAAAAAATATTTCTTTTAAAGCTGAAGTTGTTAATGAATGGTTGGAAATTTCTAAATCTGCAGAAATTATAAATTCTGTGATTTTAGAACCGTCTTTTATAGATTGTAATGTTAAAATAGAAAATTCTGTAATTGCAAAACATGTTTCCATTGGAAAGTATACAAAAATAAAAAATTCTATAATTGAAAATTCTATAATTCAAGAAAATTCTATAATTGAAAATGCAAATATTACAAACTCAATGATAGGAAATTTTGTAGAAATAAGAAATAAAAAAGTTGAAATGAGTGTAGGAGATTTTAATTCTTTTTAAATTCATAAAAAATTGGCGATTTTTGGAAAAAAAATTTTTTTTTAATATTTAAAATTCATAAAAAATTGGCGATTTTTGGAAAAAAATTTTTTTTTAATATTTAAAGTTCATAAAAAATTGGCGATTTTTGGAAAAAAATTTTTTTTTAATATTTAAAGTTCATAAAAAATTGGCGATTTTTGAAAAAATTTTTTTTTTTAATATTTAAAATTCATAAAAAATTGGCGATTTTTTAAAAAAATTTTTTTTTTTTATATTTAAAATTCATAAAAAATTGGCGATTTTTAAAAAAATTTTTTTTTTTAATATTTAAAGTTCATAAAAAATTGGCGATTTTTGGAAAAAATTTTTTTTTTAATATTTAAAGTTCATAAAAAATTGGCGATTTTTGAAAAAATTTTTTTTTTTAATATTTAAAGTTCATAAAAAATTGGCAATTTTTGAAAAAAAAATTTTTTTTTAATATTTAAAGTTCATAAAAAATTGGCGATTTTTGAAAATTTTTTTTTTTTTAATATTTAAAGTTCATAAAAAATTGGCGATTTTTGAAAAAAATTTTTTTTTTTTAATATTTAAAGTTCATAAAAAATTGGCGATTTTTGAAAAAATTTTTTTTATTTTGATATTTAAAATTCATAAAATAATTGGTTTTTTTTCAAAAAAAAATTTTTATGATTTTAAATCATAAAAATTTTCCCGTTTTTTTATTGAAAATATTAGTTAGCAAGAAAAATACTTCCTCCAATATTATTTTTTGTTGCTCCTGTAACCGATGAAAGACAATTATTAGTTTTTTCATATCTTAGCACTCCAAGAAAAGCAAAAATAATTGCTTCTTTAAAATCCACAATTTGTTTTTTAGGTATAAAAATATTATGATTTGTTTTTTCTTTTAATAATTCAAGAAGAAATTTATTATGTGCTCCTCCTCCAGTTAAAAGAATTTTTTTACTTTTTTTATCTTTTATAGAATCATTAATTTGAATAACTATATGCTCATAAACAGTTCTTAATGAATCTTCTATTTTTAAATTTTCTTTTTCTAAAATTGATAAAAATGATTTTTCAAAATATTCTCTGGATAAAGATTTTGGATGCTCTTTTTGATAAAAAGAAACATCATTTAATTTTTTTAACATAAAATTATTTATTTTGCCATTTTTTGAAATTAAACCATCTTTATCAAAATCTTTACCGATTTTTTTCGAAAGAAAATTTATTGCAATATTTACTGGACAAATGTCAAAAGCTATTCTTTTTTTATTTTTTTCAAAAGATAAATTTGCAAAACCACCGAGATTTATACAAATATCGTAATCAGAGAATAAATATTTATCTCCAATTGGAACAAGTGGCGCACCTTGTCCGCCAAGAGCAACATCTAAATTTCTAAAATCAGAAATTGTTGTTTTCTTAGTTTTTGCACAAATATTCGCACCGTCACCCAGCTGAAAAGTAATTTTTTTATCTGTTTGATGAAAAACAGTATGACCATGAGAAGAAATAAAATCTATTTTTTCTGTAATATCTTTTAAAAAAATATTAACATTTTCACCTATAAAATTCCCATAATCTTTATGTAGTTTTATCAACTCAAAAGCAGATAATCTATGTGAATAGCTTAATTTATTCTTCCAAATTTTATTATAAACAACAGTATGAGATTTTTTTATCTCAAAATTCCAATTTCCATTATTGTTTTTAAAACTACAAAAAACAATATCTAAACCATCAATAGATGTTCCAGACATTAAACCAATAACATTATATCGCATTATAATTCATATAAATTTATTATGAATAAATATTTATATATTAAAAAAAACAAAATTAAAATTTTTTTATAAAAAAAACTATTTTTGAAAAATTTTTTTTATAAATTTAAAAAAATGTTACATAAATCAGGTTTTGTAAATATAGTTGGAAATCCAAATGTTGGAAAATCTACTTTGATGAATATTATGGTAGGAGATAAAATTTCCATAATTACCAATAAATCTCAAACAACACGCCATAGAATTATGGGAATTGTAAACGAAGAAAATTATCAAATCGTTTATTCTGATACTCCGGGAGTTATTAAACCAAATTATAAGTTGCAAGAAAATATGTTAAATTTCTCGCTTTCAGCACTTTCTGATGCTGATATAATTTTGTATGTTACAGATATTTACGAAAAAATTGATAAAAATCAAGATTTTTTACAAAAAATACAAAAATTAAAAGTTCCAATTTTAATCTTAATTAATAAAATTGATTTATCTAATCAAGAAAAAATTAACGAACAATTTGAAATTTGGGAAAAAATCCTGCCAAATTCAGAGATTTTTCCAATTTCTGCATTAGAAAAATTTAATTTAGAAAACCTTTTTAATCGTATTTTGGAACTTTTGCCAGAATCGCCTCCTTATTTTGATAAAGATGTTTTTACAGATAAATCGGAGCGCTTTTTTGTGTCGGAAATTATCAGAGAAAAAATCTTATTAAATTATAAAAAAGAAATTCCATATTCTGTAGAAATTGAAATAGAAGAATTTAAAAGGCAAATTAAACCGAAAAAAATCCTTAAAATTAAGGCAGTCATTCATGTGGAACGAGAAACACAAAAAGGAATAATTATTGGGAATAAGGGTAAATCGATAAAAAAATTCGGTACACAAGCAAGAATAGATATAGAAAAATTTTTTGGAGAAAAAGTTTTTCTAGAGTTCTTTGTAAAATTAAATAAAAATTGGAAAGATAAAGAATTCCAAATAAAAAATTTTGGTTATTAAAAATCATTTAAAAATGAAAAAAATTTTTATTATTATTTTGACCTTTTTTTTAATGTTTTTTTCGAAAGAAATCCTTTCGCAAGAGAAAAAAGTTATTATAAAAGGTAAAATTGAAAATTGCGAAGATTATAAAAATATATCTTTAAAAGAAATTATTACCGGTGATGAAATAATTTCTGCTCCTTTGAATAAAAGAGGAAAATTTAAAATAAAGACAGAAATAGAAAATGGAAACTTTTATAGGCTTTGTTTAGATGAAGATAATTACATTTTGTTAATTTTGCTTGGCGGAGAAAAAGTGAAAATCAAAGCAGATTTTATGAATTTATTTATTCCAGAAATTTCCGGTTCTGAACCAACAGAATTAATGTATAAAACTTTTCGTAAGATAGAAAAATTTAATGCTAAATTAGATAGTGTTGCTTATACAATAGAGAATGAAAAAAAAGAATTTATTAGACAAACAATTTTAAAAAATCCATCTTCTCTTAGCAATTTATTCTTTTTAGATAATTTAGATATAAATTCTAATTTAGAAATTTTCACAAAATTAGATAGCTCTTTGTATGAAAAATATCCTCAAAATTTACTCGTACAACGACTTCACGAGGATTTGAAAAATACAGAATCTCTTGCTATTGGAAGTCAAGCTCCGGAGATAAAACTTCCAAATTTAGAAAATAAAGAAATCGCTTTATCGTCTTTACAAGGAAAATATGTTTTAATTGATTTTTGGGCTGCATGGTGTGCGCCTTGTAGAAAGAAAAACAAAGATTTAGTTTATATACATAATAAGTTTAAAAATAGTAATTTTCAAATTTATTCTGTTTCCTTAGACCAGAGCAAAGAAACTTGGGGAAAAGCAATTAAAGATGATAATTTAGAAGATTTTATTCATGTTAGTGATTTAAAATATTGGCAATCTATAGTCACAGAAACTTATAAAATAGAAGCAATACCGTTTAATGTTTTTATAGATAAAAATGGGAAAATTTTAGCAAAAAATATAGAGATTGAAGAATTAGAAAAAATGTTAAACGAAATTCTTGATTAAAATAAAAAAAAAAAAATAGAATATTATTAAAAAAATTTCATTTTTTTTAATTTATCATCTTGTGCTTAAGCGGTGTTTTCACCGCACAGGCGCAAAATTTTAATTTTTTTTAATTGCAATTAAAAAAAATTTTTTTCAAAAAAAACGGCAAAATTTTATGATTTTATTCTAATTTAATTAATTTTTTATAATTAAAAAAAATGAAAATTTTGCCAATTTGAAAAAAAATTTAATATGTTGTTGTCATATTATTAGGAACAACAATAATAAAATCTGCCAAATTCTCATTTTCTTTATTCCATTCATTAATATTTTCTTCCATTACCGTTGCTATGGTAATTATTTTTGATTTTGGTTTTTCTTCTTTTATAAAATAACATTAAAATGAAGAAAAGTTTTTTTCTTTTTCCAATATTCCAAAATAAAATATGACATAGAAGCATCTTTTGATGCCTGAGCTTCAGCGATGTGTATTTTTTGAGACTTTTTTTTTATCATCATTTTTTTGGGCATTTTACTTTTTTTCTTCTTCATTCCCATATTCATACTTTCCATTTTTTTGTAGCTTTCTAATTCCATGTTTGCTTTTATTGGCAAATCAGGTAAAAATTTTTTCGCTTCTTTGCTTAAATTTTTCAAACTTTTTAAGCCATTTTTTGCTACATAAGAAGCATAACGTCTCGGAATATTTGTCGCAACAAACTTTAATTTTTTTTCTTTTGCAAATTCGAAAAAAGGCTTGTAATCTGTAGAATAGTTTGGCCAAAGTTTTGCTTCGGTTTCAAAACTTCTTTGCTTTATTAAACCAGCAAAATATTCGTCTATTTTTAATTGGTCGTCTGTTTCAAACATTTCTGCACCAAGAATTAATTTGTCTTTTTTCTTTTCGTACAGTTTTTTTGTCAGCTCAAGCTCCAACCAATGACAAATTGGATTATTATGCAATTCTCCAAAAAAAACAAAATCGCTTTCTGCAGACGATTTTATTACATCTTCGAAATCAACTTTTTTACCTGTTTTTGTGTAAATTTGATAAGCCTTATAATCGCTTGATGAAAAAATCAAAATTACAAAAAACAATATTGAAATTATTTTTAACTTATAAACCATATTATCTTTTTAAAAATTTATTAAAAGTAATAATTTTTTTTATTTTTTAATTTTAATTTTTTTTATTACCGTAAAAGCAGCTTGATTATTTTTTCTAAAAAATTCTTTTTCTAAATTTACAGGATTTTTTCTTCCGGTAACTCTATCATCGTCGTGTATGACAAAAATCGTATTTTTGTCAATAATTGCAATTCCTTCGCTTTTATGAGCAAAATGTATCGCTTTATTATTTTCATCTTTTACAATTTTAAAATCCTTTTTTTCATTGAAATCAGACATAGAAATTTCCAATAAATATCCTCCCATAGCAATATCAATTTCTGCTAATTCATAAGAAACAAGCAAATAAATTTTATCATTATATTTATCATATTCTAATGAAGAAACACCAATTTCTTCATTTATTTCTGGAAAATTATTTTTTGTAAATTTATATAATAATTCAAAATTATTTTTTAATTTAATTGTTTCATTTTCAATAAAATAATCTACAGCAATTAAAGTTATTGTATATTCAAAATCTGTGTAATTTTTTCCAATTTCTCTTATTCCAAAAAGCAATTTATTTTCCGGCAAAACAGCTAAACCTTCTATTTTAAAATAATTTATTCCATTTGGAAAATTTTTGCTTTCCAAGAGTTTTAAAAAATGCTCTCTTAAATTCACAGAACTAATAATTTTATTATTTTCAATAGGTGAAATAATTTTCACATTATTTTCAAAATTATTTTCCCAATAAATTAAATTATTATAATTATCCCAAGAATTATTTTTTTTTCTTACTCTGTCAAATCCAGAAATAGCAATAATAAATTTTTCATCTATTGTGCAGCTTAAATCTTCTATTTTTTTTGTATTTAAAATTGTTTTATTTTCTATAAAAAAAATACTATCCAATTGAAAATCATTATTATATGGGATTTTGAAAATTGGTGATGCATTTGGAATAGATTTATCATTTCCAATAAATAAATTTCCATTCACAAAAGTAACTCCAGAAGCTTCAGCATTGAAAATAATTTCCTTTTTGTTTAAATTCTCCGGAATAACATTAATTACACCTCTTTTTAAAATTTTTGCAAAATAAATAGTATCTTTTTTTTGAGATTTTGCAAAACAAAAAAATGTAAAAAAAAACGTCAAAATGAGAAAAAAATTTTTTTTCATAAATATTAAAAATTTAAAATATTTATAAAAGTAAATTTTTTATTAAAAAAAAATATATTTTTGTAAAAAATTATTTAAAATGGAAAAAAAAGTAAGATTACGTTTTGCTCCAAGTCCAACTGGAGCTTTACATATTGGTGGTGTACGCACCGCTTTATTTAATTATTTATTTGCAAAAAAACATAATGGAGATTTTATTTTGAGAATAGAAGACACTGACCAAAATCGTTATGTTGAAGGAGCGGAAAAATATATTATAGAATCTTTAAAATGGTGTAATATAAATTTCGATGAAGGAGTTGGAATAGGTGGCGATTTTGCTCCTTACCGACAGTCAGAACGAAAAAAAAATTATAAAAAATATGCCGATAAATTATTAAAAGAAAATTTTGCTTACTACGCTTTCGACACATCTGAAGAATTGGAAAAAATGCGTGCGGATTTGAAAAAGGCAAAAGTAAAAACACCACAATATAATGGAATTACTAGAGTAAATATGCGAAATTCTTTGACTTTGTCTGCGGATGAAGTAAAAAAATTACTTGATAATAATGTTCCTTATGTTATTAGAATAAAAAGACTTATCATCTTGCAAATGTCGTAGATGATCATTTAATGAAAATTTCGCACGTTATTAGAGGCGAGGAATGGTTACCTTCTTTGCCAACGCATAAACTTTTATATCAATATCTTGGATGGGAAAAAGATATGCCAGAATTTGCTCATCTTCCTCTTCTTTTAAAACCAAATGGAAAGGGAAAATTAAGTAAAAGAGATGGAGATAAAATGGGTTTTCCAGTTTTTCCTTTGCGCTGGGAAGATCCAAAAACAAAAGAAATTTCATCGGGTTACAGAGAAGATGGTTATTTTTCTGATGCTTTTGTAAATATGCTTGCTTTTCTTGGTTGGAATCCTGGAACGACAAAAGAACTTTTTTCTATGGAAGAGCTAATTAAAGAATTTTCTCTTGAGAGAGTTGGAAAATCTGGTTCTAAATTTGACCATAAAAAAGCTGAGTGGTTCAATCAAAATTATTTAAAAAGAAAGTCTAATGAAGAATTAACAAATTTATTTCAAGTTATTTTGAAAGAAAAAAATCATAATTTTTCTGATGAATATGTTTCTAAGGTTTGTAATTCTATGAAAGATAGAGCAGTTTTCATAAAAGATTTCTGGGAACAAGCAAGCTACTTTTTTAAGTCTCCAACAGAATATGATAAAAAAGTTATAAAAAAGAAATGGAAAAAAGAAACTCCGGAAATTTTAAATGAATTGAAAATTAAAATTCAGAAAATAGAAAATTTCAATAAAAATGAAATAGAAAAAGTTTTTAAAATTTATTTAGAAGAAAAAAGTTTAAAAATGGGACAAGTTTTAAATGTTTTTCGTTTAGCTTTAACTGGACTTTCTTTTGGACCTTCTATTTTTGAAATTTGCGAGTTAATTAAAAAAGAAGAAGTTATCAATCGTATTGAAAAAAGTATAGAAATTATAGAAAAATAATTATTAAAAAAAATTTTTTTAAAAAACGTCATTTTTTTTTAATAATTTAAAAATTAAAATTTTGACGTTTTTTGAAAAAAAATTTTTTTTTAATTATAAAATTCATTAAAAAATTGACGTTTTTTTGAAAAAAATTTTTTTTTTTTTAATTATAAAATTCATTAAAAAATTGACGTTTTTTTGAAAAAAAATTTTTTTTTAATTATAAAAAAACATTAAAAAATTGACGTTTTTTTGAAAAAAAAAATTTTTTTTAATTATAAAATTCATTAAAAAATTGACGTTTTTTTGAAAAAAAAAAAATTTTTTAATTATAAAAAACATTAAAAAATTGACGTTTTTTTGAAAAAAAAAATTTTTTTTTAATTATAAAAAACATTAAAAAATTAACGTTTTTTTGAAAAAAAATTTTTTTTTTAATTATAAAATTCATTAAAAAATTGACGTTTTTTAATTATAAAATTCATTAAAAAATTAACGTTTTTTTGAAAAAAAAAAATTTTTTTTTAATTATAAAATTCATTAAAAAATTGACGTTTTTTTGAAAAAAAATTTTTTTTTAATTATAAAATTCATTAAAAAATTGACGTTTTTTTGAAAAAAAATTTTTTTTTAATTATAAAAAACATTAAAAAATTAACGTTTTTTTGAAAAAAAATTTTTTTTTTAATTATAAAATTCATTAAAAAATTAAAAAATTTTTTTTTTAATTATAAAAAACATTAAAAAATTACGTTTTTTTGAAAAAAAAATTTTTTTTTAATTATAAAATTCATTAAAAAATTAACGTTTTTTTGAAAAAAATTTTTTTTTTAATTATAAAATTCATTAAAAAATTAACGTTTTTTTGAAAAAAAAATTTTTTTTTAAATTATAAAATCATTAAAAAATTGACGTTTTTTTGAAAAAAATTTTTTTTTTAAATTATAAAATCATTAAAAAATTGACGTTTTTTTGAAAAATTTTTTATATTATTTTTTTTGCAAAATTTGCTATTTGATTTTCATCAATTTTTTTTATACAAAAAAAGTGTTTTTTAGGACATTCTTTAAAACCAATTTTTGAACAAGGACGACATTTTAAATTTTTCACTTCTATAATTTTAGAATTTTTATCAGGTAAATATGGATACATTCCAAAATCGATGACAGTATTCCCCCAAATAGAAATAATTTTTTTATGAAAAGCTGCCGCTATGTGCATTAAACCAGTGTCGTGTGTAATTACCAAAGCAGATTTTTCTATAATTGAAGCCGATTGATTTATATTAAAATCTCCGCAAGTATTAAAAATTTCATTATTCCTTATAGAGGAAATTATTTTTTTTGATTTTTCTTTTTCTTCTTTTCCTCCAATTAAAACTATAGGGAAATCTATTTTTTCACAAATTGAAATAATTTTTTCTGTTGTTAATTGTTTAGTTTTATGTTTTGCTCCAATTACAAAAGCGATATATTTTTTTGGAAAATTATCAAAATAATCAGATAAATTAACTTCATTCTTTTTACCAATAAAATAATCTAAGCCTTTTTTATCTATTTGAATATCAAACTTTTGTAAAGTTTTTACATATCTATCAACTATATGTAAATTTGGCATTTTATTTATTTTGAAATTCACAAGCAAATATTTTTTTAAATTTAATTTTTCAAAAGAAAAAGACTTTTTTTTCAAAAATTTTTTTAAAATTGTACTTCTTAAATTATTGTGTAAATCTATAATATAATCAAAATTTTCTTTTTTTAAAATCTTAATAATTTCAAAAAGATTTTTATCAAAAAGATGAAATTTATCTACATAAATATTATTTTCCAAAACAGGAAAAAATGATTTTTTCGTCAAAAAATGAACTTCTGAATTTGAAATTTGTGTTTTCAAATAGCGAATTACCGGAGTTGTTAAAACAATATCTCCTATAGAACTAAAACGAATAATTAAAAATTTTTTCATAATTTAAAATTATAATAAAAAATTAAAAAATTCATTAAAAAAAAAATTAAATAAATTATAAAAATTTATATATTGCGGTAATTTCTTTAATTTAATTTTTTTATGCCTATAATATCATTTTTTAATGGAATAAAAATAAATATATATACGAATGATCATCCTCCACCTCATTTTCATGCTATTTATGGTAAAGATGAGGCAATGATAGCTATTTCCAATTTAGAATTTATTAAAGGAAATTTAAAAAATTACAATATAAAAAAATTAGAAATTGGGCAATTAATTATCAAAATGCTTTATTAAAAATTTTTATAGAATTAAATCCAAATTTAAAATGAAAAATTCTTTTAAAATTACATGTAGGTGGACAACAGGAGAAATCAAAGTGATAGATTTTGAAACAGAATTTCCAAAATGGAAAACTGATAATCAAAAATTTTTTTATTAAAATTAAAAGATTTTAATAAATTTAAAAATGTTGGTATTAAAGATGGTACTTTGCAATGGTATTCTATCAAAGTATGTTTTACCTCTTTGGGAGGTAAAAAAATCAATAATTTTTTAGATTTAGAGCCTGATATGCTTTATAAAAAAAGCAACTCTCTTGATAAATATCAATTAATTTTTCAAAAAAAATATAATAAAGTTTTGTATTAAAAATTACAAATTTTTGAGTTATTACTAATAATTTAAAATTCATAAAAAATTATATTTATTATAAATAAAGCATTTCTAATTCTTCATTTTAAAAATATGCTCTGCAATTTGAACAGCATTTGTTGCTGCGCCTTTTCTTAAATTATCTGAAACTATCCATAAATTCAAAGTGTTTTTTTGAGAAAAATCTCTTCTAATTCTACCGACAAAAACATCATCTTTATTTTTTGATAAAATTGGCATAGGATAAATATTTTTAGAAATATCATCTAAAACAGTAACTCCTTTTGTATCTTTTAAAATTTCAAATATCTTTTTTAAATCAAAATTTTTATGAAATTCTATGTTTACACTTTCTGAATGACCTCCTTCTACCGGAACTCTAACAGCAGTTGCTGTAATTTTAATTTCTTTATCATCTAAAATTTTTTGTGTTTCTCTAATAAGTTTTATTTCTTCTGTAGTATAATTATCTTCTTGAAAATCACCGCAATGTGGAATACAATTTTTATCTATAAAATATGGGTAAACTTTTTTTGAAAAAATATTTTCTCTTTCATATTTTAACTGTTCTACAGCTTTTTGACCTGTTCCGGTTACAGATTGATAAGTAGAAATAACTAACCTTTTTATTTTAAAATGTTTGTGTAAATCTGAAATCGCAATTAACATTTGTATAGTAGAACAATTTGGATTAGAAATAATTTTATCTTTTTTTGATAAAATATTTGCATTAATTTCTGGAATAATTAATTTAATGTCTTTATCCATACGCCAAGCATTCGAATTATCTATAACAAAAATATTCTTTTTTGCAAACTTCTTAGCAAATTTTTTAGAAACTGTACTTCCAGCAGAAAATAAAATTATATCTAATTTTTTATTTAAAGCTTCTTCAATAGGTATTAAAAAATATTCCTTTTTTTTAAAGAAAAATTTTTTTCCAACAGATCTCTCTGATGCCACTAAATAAAGTTTTTCAATTGAAATTTTTCTTTCTTCTAAAATTTCTAAAATTTTCTTACCAACTAAACCAATACCAACAATAGCAATTTTCATTTTTTATAATTTTTTCAAAAATTTTTAATTTTTAATTTATCAAAATTTAAAATACTTTATTTTCTTCGAAAGTTTTTTTTGCTATTTTTAGTTTTAATTCTAAATCTTTTGATAATTTTTTCGCAATATCAATTTTTTTATTCTCTAAACTTTTACCTAAATTTAAAGATATAAAAAAAGCATTTTTAATTGCTAAATTCCCTAAAACCCCTAATAATTTATGATTTATCTTTTTTGCTAAAACAAAATTATCTTTTTCTAAAAAATCATTTAATAATTTTATGTTTTCTTTGTAGGAAGAAAAAAAACTAAATAACATACGTTTTGCAAGATCTTTGTTTCCAGAAATCCTAATAAATAATTCTTGAAAATCAATATCTTTAGACTTTAAATTATTCATTTTTTTTTATTTTTTAATTTTATAAATTTCCAATAATTTTTAAGAACTTTGTAAGAAGTTTAAAATAAAGTGTAATATATAAGATTATTGCCATTAGCCATAAAACTAATAAATTAACCCAAAAAGTATCTAAAAAAACACCAAATAATTTTTTTCTCGGAGCATAAAAATGAGATTTTAAAAAATTAGATTCTGGGTCATAAAAAATAGGTTCACTTTTCCTATGCAAATGTCCATCATATTCAAAAATCTTATTAGATTCATTTTTATTTTTTAATAAATCAGATAAACTTTCATTATAGTAATTTTTCTTCTTTTTTATAAATGCATCAATTTCTGTAGTATTTTTTTGCAAATTTCTAATTAATTTATCTTTTTTTTCATTTGCCCTATTATAACGTTTCATATAATAATTTTTTAAAATATTAAAAAAATTATTAACTTGTCTAAAAATATTCTTATTAATAGATTCTATCTCTAAATTATCTAAATCATCAAATTTTAATTTTTTATGATAAGATAATTCCTTAGAAATTTCATTTCTTAAAAGATTTAAATTAGAAATAACTTCTTCTTTTTTTTCTTTTATTTTTAAATTTCTTTCGCAAAAGCTTAATTTATTTTCTAATTTTTTTATCCAGTAATTTTTTTTAAATTCTGCATTACTCATTACTTTATCATAAAAAAAGAAATTTTTTTCATATTCATTATCTTTAAATTGTAAAACAGCAAGCGCCTCATAAGCCCAACGAGAAACCATCATTTCACCATAAAAAGGAATACTATTCGGCGAAGAAATTGTCGGATTAAGTTTATCGAATTTCACTATAATACCACTTAAAATAATTTGTGGAATAATTAAAAATGGTATTAAAATATAAACAGTTACAGGTTTTTCAAAAGAATCTGAAATATTTAAACCGAGCATATTTGCAACAGAAAACGTAGAAAAAACAATTAAAAAATATTCTAAAAAAAGACCTCTTATTTCCATAATAAGATTTCCAACAATTACAAAACTCAAAGCTTGAAAAGCAGAAAGAGCAAATAAAATAGCAACCTTAGAAAACAAATAACTTGTTCTGCTGAGATTTAAGAATGCTTCTCTTTTTATATTTTCGCTGAAAACATAATCAGAAACATTTTTATCTATATCGAAATATCTTATTATAAAAGAAAGTAAAAAAGCTAAAAAAGCCGATTGCAAAAAATTAATAAACATATATTGTTTATTGGATAATTTTGACAACACATCTCGTTTCAAAAAAACGAGAAATTGATTAAATTTATTTGGAATTTTAAAAGATATTTCTGGAAGTTCTAAAGTATTTGTCTCTTTTTTTTCTTTTAATGTTTCGGAAAATTCTTCAAAATGCTCAAACCATTCTATCGGAGTAGTTTTTCTTGTTTTTGTAAGATTTCCATATTCATCTAAAACTTGTGATTCAACAATATTAAAAATTTGCTCAGAATTTACATTCCCACAAACATGACAAACGCTTTCGTTCCAATCTGCTTGTAATATCCTTGATTTAAAATACATAATTGAATCTATAGGATCACCCTTAAAAATCAAATAACCTCCAGTATCTAATATCATTAACTTATCAAACATTTTAAAAATGTCGGATGAAGGCTGATGAATTACTATAAAAACTAATTTTCCTTTCAAAGATAATTCTTTTAAAAGGTCTAATATATTTTCAGAATCTCTTGACGAAAGTCCAGAAGTAGGTTCATCAAGAAATAATACTGATGGTTCTCTTAATAATTCTAATGAAATATTCAAACGTTTTCTTTGTCCACCGCTAATTTTTTTATTCAGTGGATTTCCAACTTTCATATTTCTAATGTCATAAAGTCCAAGATTTAAAAGTAATTTTAAAACTATTCTTATGATTTTATATTGATTATAATCCTCGAAGCATAATTTTGCATTAAAAAATAAATTTTGAAAAACTGTCAAGTCTTCCATCAATAAATCATCTTGCGAAACATAACCAATTACACCTTCTATTTTTTCTTTTTCTTTATGGATATCTACTCCATTAATTAAAACTGCTCCTTCAGTTGGTGGAAAAGTTCCATTTAAAACATTTAATAATGTGGATTTTCCCGCTCCACTTGCTCCCATTATTCCTACCATTTTTCCAGACTCGCCAGAAAAACTTAAATTATGAAGTCCCTTAAAACCGTTTTTAAATTTATATTCTATATTATTTATATCAAAATTAATTTTAACTTTAGAATCATCTATTATAAACGCTCCAACAATATCACTAAAATAAATAGGTTTGATTTTAGGTGTTCTTATTGATGCACCAAAAGTTAAAACATAAATTTTATTTTGTCTAACTAATTGACTACTAATTGATAATTCACTTTCTCCAGAATATTGCATTATATGAAGATCTGAAGGTTGAATATGAAGTATTTTTATTTCACCGAATAAATTTTCAGAAAAAATATGTTTTACTTCTTTATACTTATGTTTTTCAACATTATTTATTAATAAAACTTCTGGAATATCAGATACTTCTAAAGTATTTATAATAAAATCGCTAATTTTTTTAAATTCATCTAATGGGATTAAAAAAGTATCCGCAACAGTACTAACAAATTCCATTTCTTGTTCGGAGATTTCTTCCTCTTTATCTGATTTTATAAATTCTAATAAAAGAATTACTAGTATATATTTTTGTCTTTGTGCTAATTCTTGGTTAATTTCTGTACAAATTTTTAAAACTCTAACAGAGCTAAAAGCAAGTTGTTTTCTTACTTTACTAGTTTTTTTATTTCTTCTTCTTTTCTGGAACTTGTCTAAATATTCTCTAAAAACTTGGAGGTATTCTTTTACAAGTTCTTTATTTAATTGTTGTTCTAAAAAAGATTTAACAACAGAAATACGTTCTAAAATATCACTCTCTGGGCGAGCTATAATTGCAAATAATTGCATTAATGCTCTTAAAATCTTCTGACTCATTTTTCAAAAATTTTTACAAATTAAAAAAAAAAATTTTTTTTTTTTAATTTTTTTTTAGAAATTTAAAATTGTTCTTTTATCATTCACAAAATTTTAATATTAAAAAAAATTCCAATTATGATAATTGGAATTTTTTATATTTTTTATATTTTTCATTTTTTAAAAAATAAAAATATCAAATATCCAATGGAAATTCCAACAATTAAAGTAATTAAATATGTTGCTATTGCTTTTTTATCATGTGAACAAGTATCTTCTTTTTTTGAAATAATAATTTTTTTATCAATACTTTTTTTATTCTCTAAAACAATATGTTTTTTATTATCTTTTGCTTTTTGTTTTATTCTTGATATAATAGTTTCTTTTCCATAATCTTTCATTCTTAATTCTTCACCTCTTTTTGCTACTACATCACGATAAAAATCTTCGCTATATCCACAATATTGTGGCACACCTTTTTCATCTTTTTTATAACCGTCAAGATATTTAGTAAATAATTCCTGTCCAAATTTTATCCATCTTTGATGAGTTTCTATAGATTGTTTTTTAGAAAAAGAAGTAATATATCCAAGAGCAGCATTTTTATCTTTTTCAAATAATTTAGTAGCTTCTTCATCTACTTTTATAATTTCTTTTAAAAAAGAAAATTCTAATTCTCTTTGCACTTTTTTTAAATCTATAATCATTTCATTATAACGAGTATAAACGTAATTAGAAACAAAATTAAATGCCCAAAATGATGCGTCCCAGGTAAAATTTTTTAAACTTCCATTGCCTTTTCTTAAATTATCTGGTACACTTTTTATACCGCAATACATAGGTACATAAACTGTCATATCAGTATCATCAACACCAAACACTTACACTATCAACTTTCCAAACTAAAGGTCGCCATCTATAAGGTAGTCCAAAAGGTCCAGCATCTTTTCCCTTAGTCATATCCATTGGTGTTCCTTCAAAATGATCTCTCATTAGTTCCATTAAATCGTGAGTACTAATTTTTTTATCTGGTTTTATCCAAAGTGGCATTCTTTCTGCACCGGTTACTCCATCTACATAATCAAAATATTTTTTGCAATTCTTATTTACTCTATTAAACATTGCCCAAACTCTCGCTTCGCAAAAACGTAAAGCACCATAATCTAAGGGAGCATAAGCATCAGCAAAACTAAAATCTTTATCTTTTCCATTAAAATATCCTTTTTTTCTTGCGAAAGAAATAACATCTTTTGCATATAAACAGTTTTCTTTGTCATTTAGAGGAAAAGTTGTTATTCTTGCTTGATTTGCGTGTCCAGAAATATAACCGTCAGGAATTCTACGTGCAACCCAAACTGCACCTTTATTTCCAACACCTTTGCCAATAAAATCCATTATCCATGCTTCGTTTTTATCAATTATAGAAAATGATTCTCCAGTGCTGTAATAACCATATTCATTAACTAATTCGTTCATTACTTTTATTGCTTCTCGTGCTGTTTTTGCACGTTGTAAAGTAATGTAAATCAAACTACCATAATCAATTAAACCTGTTGTGTCTTGCAGTTCTTTTCGTCCTGTGTAAGTCGTTTCGCCTATTGCAAGTTGGTACTCGTTCATATTTCCAACCACAGAATAAGTGTGCAAAACTTGTTTTATTGCACCTAAGTATTTTCCTGTGTCCCACTCAAAAACTTTAAGCAAAGCTCCTTCGGGAAAATCTCTCGATGGAAAATAATATAATTCTCCATACATATGCTGAGAATCTGCGGCATAAGTTATCATATTAGAACCGTCAGCAGAAGCACCACTTGTAATAATGAAATTAGTACAAGCAAAATTATTTCCTATAAGTAATAGGAAAAAAATAAATAAACTAAAATTTTTTTTTTTCATTTTTCAAATAATTTTTTTACAAAACTAAAAAAAAAATAATATTTTTCATAAAAAAAAAATAATTTTGCAAAAAGAATAAAATGAGTAGAATTATTGCATTTGATGTTGGTAAAAAAAGAATTGGAATTGCGGTTACTGATCCATTAAAAATAATTGCAAATAGATTGACAACTGTTCAAAATAGAGATATTTTTGAATTTTTAAAAGATTATTTAAAAAAAGAAAATGTTTGTTGTTTTGTTGTTGGTTTAGCAAAACAGATGAATAATAAAGCATCAGAATCTACTATTTATATTAATCTTTTTGTGAAAAAGTTAAAAAAGATTTTCCCAAATATTCCTATAGAATGGGAAGACGAAAGATTTACATCTAAGATTGCTTTTCAAACAATGATAGATGGAGGTTTGAAAAGAAAAAGAAGACAAGATAAGAAATTAATTGACGGTATTAGTGCAACAATTATTTTGCAATCTTATCTAGAAAGAAAAAGTTTTAAATTAAAAAATTAAAAATAATAAAAATGAAATTATCTGTTATTCCTTATGGCTCATTTATTTTGAGAAAAAACAATTCAGAAATTAATGAAAATTATAAAGATCTTGATAAACTTATAAAAGATATGTTTGAAACTATGTATTTTGCAAATGGAGTTGGTCTTGCTGGTCCCCAAGTTAATAAAAATATTCGTTTATTTGTTATAGATGCTTCGGTTATGGAGGAAGATGACCCAAAAGCAAAAGATTTTAAACAAGTTTTCATAAATCCAAAAATTATTAAAGAAGAAGGAAAATTATGGAAATATAAAGAAGGATGTCTGAGTGTTCCAGAGATAAGAGAACACGTTAAGAGAAAATCCATTATTCATATAGAATATTTTGATGAAAATTTTTATTTTCACAAAAAAACTTATGACGGAGTAATTGCAAGAATTATTCAACATGAATGTGATCATTTAGATGGTATTGTTTTTGTAGACAAAATTTCACCTATAAAAAAGCGATTATTAAAAAGTAAATTAAAAGCCATTTCAAAAGGTAAAATTTCAACAGATTATAAAATGAAATATAATTAAAAAAAATTTTTTCAAAAATCGTCCAAAATTTTAATGTTTTTTATTTTGAAAAATAAAAAAAATTTTTCAAAAATCGTCCAAAATTTTAATGTTTTTTATTTTGAAAATAAAAAAATTTTTTCAAAAAATGTCCAAAATTTTAATGTTTTTTATTTTGAAAATAAAAAAAAATTTTTTCAAAAATCGTCCAAAATTTTAACCTTTTTATTGAAAACAACATTGGAGTTTTTTTTTAAACTCCAATGTTTGATGTAATGTTATGTTAAATTTTTTTCGAAAATTGTCCAAAATTTTAATAATTTTTAATAATTTTTAATTTCAAAATAAATTTTTTTTCAAAAAACGACGAAATTTTAATGATTTTAAATATTAAAAAAAAATTTTTTCCAAAATCACCAATTTTTTTATAATTATTATTAAAAAAAATTTTTCTTCAAAATCACCAATTTTTTTATGAATTTAAATATTTAAAAAAAAATTTCCAAAATTCGGCAAAATTTTTATATTTTTTAAATTTCAAAAAATTGTATAAAAAAATAATAATAAAAAGCAACTTTTTTTTAATTTTTACGTCATTAAATTATAAAACAAATTTTAATTTAAAAAAATTATGAAATTTAATTTATTAAGAATATTCTTAGTTTCCATTTTTGCAATTCCTTTCTTTATTATTTCTTAAAATTTAGCTTCAGGAGAAAATGACATTTTCTTTTTAGTCTCTTCGAGGGGAATAACAGAAGATTTAGAAGGCGATAAAAAAGATGGAGAATGTCCAAATGTAACATTTCAAGGAAATGCTTATCCAGCGGAAATGATAATTGATTTTGGTGATGGATGTCAATTCAGAGAAAAAGAAAGAAAAGGAATTGTTAGAGCTAATTTTTCTCAAACTTGGGATGGAACTGTAGGAATGAGTGTAGTAATTACAATGGAAAATTATTTTGTTGATAATGTTAAGCATCAAGGAACTATGACTCTTACTTACAATGGAGATGAAGGAAATCCTTCTTTTACTATGGTTGCCACAGATAATAAGTTGATATATCCTGCTGACACTTCTGGAAATAATCCTGAAGTATCTTGGTCGTCTGCAAAAACATTTACTTGGTTAAATGGTTTTGACGGTTTTACGGGAATAGAAAGTGATAATGTTTTTAATGACGATATTTTTACTATCAGTGGAACAACTAACGGAGTAAACAGAAATTCTAATGATTTTTCTGTAATAATTGCAGATGATAATCCTTTATATTATGATATTAGTTGTGAATACATAAAATCTGGAATAATAACAATTACTGAAACTAGTGATACAGTGAGTGTTACGACTATAGATTTTTCGCCAAGCGAAGGTGAAACAACTGGAGATTGTGATAATCTTGTTACTATCACAACAGATAATCTTCCAAGCATAACTACTAATTTAGAGTAATATTAAAAATCATAAAAAAAATTGATTTTCATAAAAAAATTTTTTTATGAAAATCAATTTTTTTTATGATTTATTTTTTTAGTGTTTAAAATGTCTTGTTCCTGTGAAAACCATAGACATTTTTTTTTCGTCGCAAAATTTTATAACAGACTTATCTCTTATAGAACCACCCGGCTGAATTACAAAACGAATACCAGAATTATAAGCAATTTCTACAGAATCAGAAAATGGAAAAAAAGCGTCAGATGCCATTACAGAATTTTCTAAATCAAAATTAAAATGTTTTGCTTTTGCTATCGCTTGTTTCAATGCATCTACACGAGAAGTTTGCCCTACTCCACTACTTAAAAGTTGCTTATTTTTTGCAAGAACTATAGCATTAGATTTTGTATGTTTTACAATTTTATTAGCAAAAAGTAAATCAGAAACTTCTTTAGATTCTGGAAAAATTTTTGTTACCGTTTTTAAATCTATTTTTTCTTCTGTTTTTAAATCTTTTTCTTGATAAAGAAAACCATTAAGAATAGTCCTAAATTGTTCTTTTTTGAAATTTTTATTCCCTTTTAAAACAAGAATAATTCTATTCTTTTTTTGTTTTAAAATTTCTAAAGCATCTTCTTCGTAAGACGGTGCAATAATTACTTCAAAAAATATTTTATTAATTTCTTCAGCGGTTTTTTTATCTAAATTTTTATTACAAACCAAAACTCCACCAAAAGCAGAAATATTGTGTTTCAAAATTGCAAAAGTTGTTTCTTCAAATTCGGAAATTAAATTTAATGCAGCATCGATATCCAATAAATTATTGTAAGAAATTTTCTTTCCATTTAATTTATTAAAAATTTTTTCTAAATTTCCAGAAAAATAAGCCTCTTGATGAGGATTTTCACCATATCTTAAAATGTTTTTTTTAGAAAAATAATTTAAAATATTTCTATCATAATCAGATGAGATAGAAAAAGATTTTCTTGCAAACTCTTTTCTCTCTTCTATACTTGTAATTCCATTATTTTTATCAAGAATTTTTATAAATTCTAAATATTGATTTTGAGAGGAAACAACAAAAACATCTTTATAATTTTTTGCAGAAGCACGTATCAAAGAAATTCCTCCGATATCAATTTTTTCTATAATTTCATCTTCACTTTTAGAATTTCTTACAGTTTCCTCGAAAGGATATAAATCAACAATAACAAGATCTATATTTGGAATATTAAATTTTTCCAATTGTTTTTTGTCATTTTTATTTTCATTTCTTGCAAGTATTCCTCCGAAAATTTTCGGGTGTAAAGTTTTTACTCTACCATCCATTATCTCTGGAAAAGAAGTAATATTTTCAACAGAAGTAACTTTTACTCCTAAATTTTTTATAAATTTCTCAGTTCCACCTGTAGAAATAATTTGAACGTTTAAGTCATTTAATTTTCTAACTATTTTTTCCAAATTTTTCTTATAAAAAACAGAAATTAAAGCACTCTTAATTTTTTTTAAATTTTTCATTAAATTTTTTTAACAAAAATAATATTTTTATTATTTTTAAAAAAAAATTATTATTTTTGTAAAAAAATTATAAAAATAATGGAAAATATAGAAAAATATGCTCTAAGTAAATCGTCTAAGCCAAAAACACTTTTTGGAAAAGTTGGTTTAATTGGTTGTGGAGAAGTTGGAAGAAGTATTGCAAGAATGGTCAGTGCTCGTGGTATGGATGTTGTTTTTGTAGAAGTTTCTGAAGAACAAATAGAAAAATCTTTAAATAGTTTATCTCTCGATATAGATGCAATTATAGAAAGATGGGGAATGGTAAAAAGTGAAAAGCGTGCAATTTTATCACGAATAAAAGGTTCTACAAATTATGAAATTTTAAAAGAATGTGATATTGTTATAGAAGCAATTATTTCTAAAAATAGGGAAAAATTAATCAATGAAAGGAAAGAAATATTCGAAAAATTAGAAAAATATGTTCCTAAAGATACTGTAATTGCAACAAATTCTACAACAGTTGTAATTACAGAGTTGTCTTCAGGTTTAAAATATCCTGAAAGATGTGTTAGTTTTCATTTTATTTCTCCCGCTCCGGATGCACGTATAGTTGAAGTTGTTAGAGGAATTTATACTTCTGATGCAACTTATGAAAAAGTTAAAAATTTTTCTAAACTTTTAGGAAAAAAATTTATTGGTGCGACAGAATCTCCGGGAATAATAAGTACAAGATTGGTCGTTCCTCTTATTAATGAGGCTTGTGAAATTCTTATGGAAGGCGTAGGAAGTATGGAAGATATAGATTGTACTATGAGTGCAGGTTTTGGAATTCCATTTGGACCATTTGCAATGGCAGATAAAATTGGTTTAGATAAATTATTAAAATGGTGTGAAAATTTATATCAAGAATTCGGAGATTTAAAATATAAAGCTTCGCCAGTAATAAAAAAATATGTCAGAGCAAATTTGCTTGGTAGAAAAACTGGAAAAGGTTTTTACGAATATGATAAATATGGAAATAGAGTAAAATAATTTTTTTATTATCATGGTACTTTTTTAAAATTCTTTTCGTTTTAAAAAAATATTATTTATATAAATAATAAAAATATTATGATATTTTCTCTTAAAAAAAGAAAAATAGAAAAATTTGTAATAAAATTGCATTTTTATTGATATATTTGAATGACGATTTTAGGGATTTTGGCAATAGTATTAAATTTGATAATTAATTTTTTTAATTTTTATTTTTTAGAATCTATTACAAAATTTTCAAAAATAAAATAAATGAAAAATGATAAAGAAAGTTACTGTTCTAAAATAGGAGTTTGTAAACTTTTTATAATTGGTATTTTAATAAAAAATAAGAACTCTAAAAGAGTTTATAAAAATTTGTATTGTAAGACAAAAAGATAACATTCTTGCAAAAGAATGTTATCTTTTAACAAAATTAGTAAATGTGCCAATTTTGTTATCCAAATTCTTATATAAATTAGGAGAAATTAAAGAAAAAATTGATTTTATAGAAAATATAAATTTAAAAATATAAAACTTTTGTTTTTCATTTTTTATGGAATTATTTTTGATTGAATAAATAGAAATATAATTTATAATTAAACTTGACCTTTGATTTAAAATGAAAAACATTATTCTTATTATTTTTATCTTCTTATTTACTTTAGGTGTTAAAGGTCAAAGCATTCGTTTTTCACAATTTTATTCTTCTCCTTTATTACTTAATCCTGCCCTTACAGGCAGTAGTAGTTGTTTATTTAGAGGAGGTTTGAATTACAGAAATCAATGGGCAGATATTTCTCCTTATGTAACAACTTCAATATTTGCTGACGGAAAAATTCCTTCGAGACATCCAAAACGTCAATGGATGGGAGCTGGAATTATGGTTTTAAACGATGAAGTTGGAGACGGAAGTTTAACAACAACTCGCGGTTCTTTACTTTTTTCATATACTAAAGGTTTAAGCAGAAATAATTCTTTATATTTTAGTCTGGGAACAGGAATTACTGTTGTAAATAAAAGCGTAAATTATTCTCTACTCTTATTTGATGAGCAACTTATTATTACGGTAAATTTAAATATACTCTTGGTATTAGTATGGACCATTTAAATATTCCTCAGGCTTCTTTTTATTTTGAAGGAGGAGAAAGAATAGGAATTGCAACTGTTGTTCACGGTGGAGCTTCTGGAACTATAACTCGTTATTTTGGAATACGTCCAGAATTTATGATTTTATCTAGAAATGGAGCAATAGAAATTGATTATGGTGCAAATGCTTTTTTTAAAATGAATAGAGATCTTCGTTTATATTTTGGTCTGTGGAATAGATGGAATAGAGATTTAATAGAAGTAATAGGTTTTGATTATGAAGGAGTTACATTTCTTTTAAGTTATGATGTTAATTTTGTAAAAGGTTTGAGGAGTGCAAATAATTTCAAAGGAGGAGCAGAAATTTACATTACTCGTAAATTTGGTTGTAATTTAAGAAAATGGGCTAAATCAGTCCAATGTCCAAAATTTGGTGATGATTTTTATCTATATTAATTTAAAAAATTCAAAATAAAATTATAATTTTATTTCAAAAAAAGCAATTATTTTAATGTTTTTAAAAAAAAATTTTTTTGAAAAAATCCAATTTTTTTAATGTTTTTTAAAATTTAAAAAAAAATTTTTTTGAAAAAATCCAATTTTTTTAATGTTTTTTAAAATTTAAAAAAAAAATTTTCAAAAAAATCCAATTTTTTTAATGTTTTTTAAAATTTAAAAAAATATTGGATATTGAAAAAAAACGAAAAAAATATTACGTTTATACTACTACCTTTTGTTTACACAATTACATAAATATATTTATTAAAAATAATTTTTTTTTCACAAATTAAAAAAATTTAAATACAAAAAATATTTTTATTTAATTTTGAAATATTTTTTTATTTCATTTCGAAAGCATCATTATTATTGCTTTATATTTATTTTTTATTTTTATTCATTTTTAAAAAAATGATATGGAATTTGTTAAAAAACATTAAAAAAAATCTGCATTTTATTGAAAAATTTTTTTTTTGAAAAAATCAATTATTTTAATAGTTTTGTATAATACAAATATTTTATTTTTCTATTTATCAAAACCATTTAAAAAGAAATTACCTTTTTGTTTTTTCTTTTTTTGTTCTTTTTTATTTATATTATAAATAAAACTAAATATGAAATAACGAGATTCGTTTTTTCTTCTATTTTTTTGAAAATACCTGTAATTATTATTATCAATGGCATCAAGATCCAGTCCAAAAAGATAAGTATTAAAAACGTCAGAAATTTTGAAAATTAATTGTCCATTTTTATTCATTATTTTTTTACTTATAGCAATATCCATATAATATCTTTCTAAATAAGTTCCCATTACAGATGGCAATTTAGACCTGTAATAATATGACAAATGTAATCCAAAATCTTTCGAAAACTTAAACTTATTTAAAACATTTGCATTCCAAGCAATTTTACTATTATTGATATTATTATTTTCATATTCTCCATTTAAATTACTATAAAATATATTAGAACTAATATTAATGCTCCACCAATTATAAGGTTTATAAGATATTGCAAGTTCTCCTCCGAGTAATTTTGCTTTATCCAAATTAATAAAAGACACAAAAAGCGCACTATCATTTGAAGCCGATTTTATCCTTGAAATGGCTTTTTTAATATCTCGAAAATAAACAGAATAAAAACCCGAAAATTTATTGAAAATAAAACGATTTCCTATTTCATAAGAGTTTACATATTCAGAATTTAAATCAGGGTTTCCTTTATGCATATTTAAAATATCAGCATATTCGTCAGTAAATGGATTTAGCATTTTTATTGTAGGACGATTTATTCTACGGTTATAAGATGAAAAAATAGTAAAATTGTTATTTAGTTTACGAGACAAATTTACTGATGGAAAAAAATCTATATATTCTTTATTATTCTTGTTGTTTTGTGAATTATTAGTGTGTTCTGTTCTAATTCCAGCTTGAATTTCAAAAAATTTTAATTTAGAATTCATATTTAAATAGATAGAATTTATTTGTTGAATGTAATTAAATTTATTTGCTAAATCTTTATCATCTGTCCAATTTATTGAATTGTAATTATAACTTTTTGAATAAAAATCATTTAATAAATCTTTTATATTAAAATTATACCCTGTTTCAAATAAAATAGAATCATTTATTGGATACGAATAATTTAGTGAAAAATTTGTTTTATTATTTAATTGCTCAGAAAAAGTGTTTTGTAATTCAGGTTTATTATTTTCATAAAAAAATTCATTTTCCATTTTATTTAATTGGTCTAATAATGAATAATTAAAATTTATTTTCAAAAATTGCCCCTTATTTTTAAAATTGTAACGATAATTTACATTTCCGTCAATTATGAAATTATCTAAAAAAATATCAATTTCTTTTAATGAAAATGTTTCTGTATTTCCAATTTCATTTTGGGTCTTATAATTTATTTTTCTATATGCAGAATTAAATTTTTTCGAAGATATAAGAGAAAAACCGAAATTATGTTTTTTATTAATTGCATATTTGAAACTTGTATTTACAAATATGTTATTAAGATTTTTATCTTGCCTATCGAATTGGTAATAATTAAAAGCATTTGGATTTTCATAATTTTTTCTTAAATGCTCTTTTGTTTGATATTTAGTTTTATGATTAAAACCTGCATTAACAAAAATTGTTGTTTTTTTTGAAATTTTTGAATAACCAACACTAAATCCTAATGTTTTGGGATAAGCAATATTTAATACTAAACTTGTTCTATTTTTTTTTGTATTTCCTGATTTTAATACAATATTTATAATACCTGACATTCCTTCGGCTTCATATTTAGAGGACGGATTATTAATCAATTCTATTTTTTCAATCATATCTGCAGGAATTTGGTCAAGAGATTTTATTAATTCTGACTTTTCGCCGTTTAATAAAATTATTACTTTATCACTGCCTCTATAATTAATATTTCCTTCAATATCTACATCTACTGAAGGTAATGTTTGCATAAGATCAATAGCAGTTCCTCCTGTAAGTGTTGTATTTTTGGAAACATTTACGGTTGTTTTTTCAATATTTTTTTCAATAAAATTTCTTTCTGAAATAACCTCTATTCCTGATAAAGAAAAATTTTTTTGAGTAAGAAGAAAGTCATACTTATTTTTTTTTGTCTGAATATCTATTGTTATCACATTTTTATTGTAGCCCATATATGAAGCTATTAATTTATATTTCCCATATTTAACATTATTAATTCTATAATTTCCATTTACATCCGCAAGAATTCCATGCAAAATATTTGAATCTTTTTGAGAAAATAATTGAACAGTAGCAAAAGGTAAATTTTCTCCTGTGATACTATCTTTTACTGTTCCGTTTATTATACAATTATTAATAACTGGAATAGAAAATAATTCTCCAATTAACAAAATTGTAATATTTATTACAATAAATATTCTCTTCATATAAAAACTTTGAATTAACATTTTTTATATTATTTTAATTTAAAATTTTACAAAAATATTTAAATTTTAAAATTTTGACGTTTTTTTGAAAAAATTTTTTTTAACATTAGAGATTTTGTTTTTAACAAATGTTTGTTTTATAATTTTTGAAAAACATTAAAATTTTGGACGAATTTTGAAAAAAATTTCAACAGATACAAACCTAAATTTTTTCAAAAAAATGAATTCTTTGAGTTTGTATATTGGAAAAAATTTATTAAAAATAAATTTTTTCCAAAAAACGCTAAAATTTTACGAATTTATAAAAAAAAAAAATTCAAAAACGTCAATTTTTTACGAATTTTATAATTTATAAAAAAAATTTTCAAAAAAACAGGTAATTTTTTGGGTTTGTATCTGTTGAAAAAATTTTTCAAAAAAACCAATGATTTTATTTGAAATTAAAAAAAAAATTTTTTTCAAAAATCGTCTAAATATTTTAATATTTTTATTTTGAAATTAAAAAAAAATTTTTTCAAAAATCACTCAAAATTTTAATGTTTTTTATTTTGAAATTAAAAAAAAATTTTTTCAAAAATCACTCAAAATAAATTAAAAAAAAATTTTTTCAAAAATCACTCAAAATTTTAATATTTTTTATTTTGAAAAAATTTTTTAATAATTCGTTCAAAATTTTAATATTTGCAATATAAATGTTTTACAGCTTGCAAATAAATATAAATTTTTTTCAAGTTAATAAAATTCAAAGCATCAAGTCCGTCCTAACTTTTCAAGAATCATAAATTTCCAGTAAGCCCCAATTATGTATCCTCCTTTTATTGTATTTGTGTTGTTTTTTTCAATTGCCGCAAGCATAGCCGCCAGAACTTGATATTCTGGATTACCAGTTGGATTTACAGATTTTTTATATTCCTGTAGGAAAAAATAAGGTTTTTTAGGTTCATTTATGCCAGTTGCAACAAAAAAGTCTGGATATCCTTTCAGTGTCCAATTATTTAATTTACAGCTTATAGAATATTCATACCAATCTTTTATTTTTTTATTCCTAAACTTCACTTTATTTAAAATAAAACCTATAAATTTTACCGTTAAAGTTTGTTCATTATAACTGTTCAAATAAAATTTATTTTCTTTTATTAATTCTTTTAAAAAACTTTTTTCTTCCTCATAGAGTTCATATTTATACGAAAACCATTCTTCGAATTTAGTTTCATTATCTACCTGTTGAATATTTACAATCTCCATTAATTTCTCTAAAGTTGCCTCTCTAAAATTTAAACTTTTTTCAAGTTTTTCATATAAATTATATTCTTCTTCAAATAATTCATAAATTTCGGATTTACTTATTAAGTTATTATCTGTTTTATTAATTAATTTTTCTAATAGATTTCTCAGTAAATTTGTTACTTTTTTAGACTCTTTTTCCATGAAAAAATTTTTTTTTCAAAAATATAAATAAAATTTTAAATTTTAATATTTGCAATATAAATATTTTACAGCCTGCAAATAAATATAAATTTTTTTCAAATGTTCAAAATTCAAAGCTTCAAATCCATCGGAAACAAAATATTCATAATTCCCATTTTCTAATTTTTCCAGTATCATAAACTTCCAGTAAGCACCAATTATATATCCTCCTTTTATTGTATTTGTTTTGTTTTTTTCAATTGCTGCAAGCATAGCCGCCAGAACTTGATATTCTGGATTACCACTTGGATTTACAGATTTTTTGTATTCTTGAAGAAAAAAATAAGGTGTTTCGGGAACTTCTATTCCTGTTGCGACAGCAAAATCAGGTTCACCATTAAAAGTGTAACCGTTTAATTTACAAGTCATTTTATGTCCATACCAATCTGTAAAATATTCAGTATCAAAATCAATTTTATTTAAAATCTGTCCTATAAATTTTACCACCAATTTTGTTTCGTTGTAATTTACAATAGATAAACGATGTTTTTTTATTAGAGATAAAAGGAAATTATTTTCATCGTCAGAAAGTTTATATTTGTAGGAAAACCATTCTTTAAATTTTTCATTATTATCTATTTGTTTAATATTTACAACTTTTTTCAAATCTGATAAATTTGCATATCTAAAAGTTATTGTTTTTTTCTTATCTATGAATTCTAACAATTTATATTCATTTGCCAACCACGTTTCAAATTTCACTTTATCGCTTTCCTTATCTAAATTAACAATTTTTATTAATCTTTCTAAGGTCTCAATACTAAATTCTAATTTTGTTTTTAAGTATTTTTTCATAATTTAAAAAATTATTTATTTATATAAAAAAAATTTTTTCAAAAAAAGCATTTTTTTTTAATTTTTTTAAAAAATGTTTTTTTTATTTGCAAAAAAAATTTTATATGCAAAAAAATTTAGTAATTGTTGAATCTCCTGCGAAAGCAAAAACTATAGAAAAATTTTTAGGAAAAGATTTTATTGTAAAGTCTAGTTTTGGACATATTAGAGATTTGTCGAAAAAGAATTTTGGAATAGATATAAAAAATAATTTTAAACCAAATTATGAAATTTCTCCTGATAAGAAAAATGTTGTTTCTGATTTAAGAAAAATATCAAAAAAGACAGAAATTGTTTGGCTTGCTTCTGATGAGGATAGAGAGGGAGAAGCAATTGCTTGGCATTTATCGGAAGTTTTAAAATTAAAAAAAGAAAAAACCAGACGAATTGTTTTTAATGAAATTACAAAAAATGCCATTTTAAAAGCAATTAAAAATCCTCGTTCTATAAATCAAGACCTTGTTGATGCTCAGCAGGCAAGACGAGTTCTTGACAGATTAGTTGGTTTTGAAATTTCGCCAATTCTTTGGAAAAAAGTTAAACCTTCGCTTTCTGCTGGACGAGTTCAATCTGTTGCGGTTCGTATTATAGTTGAAAGAGAAAGGGAAATAATAAATTTTAAATCTGTTTCTTCTTATAAAATCATTGGATTTTTTAAAATTTTCAATAAAAATGAGAAAAAAAATTTTTCTTTCAAAGCAGAAATTTTAAAAAATATAGATACAAAAAAAGCATCTTTTGAATTTTTGCAAATTTGTAAAAATTCAACTTTTAAAGTTGGTGATATTGAAAAAAAACCATCAAAAAAATCTCCATCTCCTCCTTTTACCACTTCTACTTTACAACAGGAAGCAAGTAAAAAATTAAATTTTTCCGTAAAACAAACTATGGTTGTTGCTCAGAAACTTTATGAAAAAGGGAAAATTACTTACATGAGAACTGATTCTGTAAATCTTTCTGAACAAGCAATTCAAAATGCAAGTGATGAAATTATAAAGAAATTTGGGGAAAATTATTCACAAATTAGAAATTATAAATCTAAAATAAAGGGCGCACAAGAAGCTCACGAAGCAATACGTCCAACGTATTTTGAAAATATAAATGTTTCGGCAAATTATCAAGAACAATCTTTGTATAATTTAATTTGGAAGCGAACAATTGCATCTCAGATGTCTGATGCGAAATTGGAAAAAACAAAAATAATTATAGAGATTTCCAAATCTGATAAAAATTTCGTCGCAAAAGGAGAAGTAATTTTATTCGATGGATTTTTGAAAATTTATAGTGATTCTATAAATAATGATAAAAAAGAGGAAAAAAATATCCTTCCAATTATGAATTTGAATGACAATTTAATTATGGAAGAAATTAATGCTACACAAAAATTTTCTAATCATCTGCCTCGTTTTACTGAAGCACGTCTTGTGAAATGGATGGCAAAAAACGAGATATTTTTCAATTGGTTTTAAAAAATAATGAAATTAATGAAATAAAAAAAGAAGAAAATTTTGGAAAGGAAAAATCAAAATTATTTCCTACAGATATTGGAATGCTTGTAAATGATTTTCTCATAGAAAATTTCACTGATATTATGAACTATAATTTTACAGCAAGTGTTGAAAAAAACTTTGATAAAATAGCAAAGGGGAAAATTTTATGGAGTAAAATGTTAAAAGAATTTTATGAGCCATTTCATACGAAAGTTGAAGAAATTGATAATATTTCCGAAAGAAAAATCTCTGAAAGATTCTTAGGTATAGATGAAAAAACGAATAGAAAAATTTTTGTACGAATTGGTCGCTATGGAACAATAGTGCAGCTTGGCGAAAAAAGTGATGAAGAAAAGCCTGTTTTTGCAAATTTAAAAATGGACCAACATTTAGAAACTATAACTTTTGAAGAAGCAAAAAAGTTATTAAAAGATGGAAATGAAGGTAGAAAACTTGGTATAGACCCAAAAACGAAAAAAAATATTTCTGTTCGTATGGGACCTTATGGAGCAATGGTTCAAATGGGTGAAAAGATAAAAGATGAAAAACCGCAATATGCGAGTTTGAAAAAAGGACAAAATATAAATACAATAAGTTTAGAAGAAGCGCTGGATCTATTGAAATTGCCAAGAACATTGGGAGATTTTGAAGATGAAAAAGTTGTAATTGGAATTGGTCGTTTTGGTGCTTATGTTAAACATAATAATCAGTTTGTTTCTTTGAAAAAAACCGATGATCCTCTTAAAATTAATTTAGTTCATGCAATTGAATTGATTAAAGAAAAAAGAGAAAAAGAGAAAAAGAAAATTATAAAAACTTTTGAAAACGAGGATTTAAAAATAATTTATGACAGATGGAAAAACCCTTGTATTTTGTATAAAAAGAAATATTTTCGTTTGCAAAAAGATTCTGATTTTAAAAATTTAAGTTTAGACGAATGTTTAAAAATTGTTGGTGCTGATAAAAAACTTGCAAAAAATAATAAAAAGAAAGTTGTTAAAAAAAGAAAAACAAGGAAAAAATCGTAATTTTTTTTTTATAATTTAAATTATAAATTTATGTTGCAAAGAGAGTTATATTCTGAAAACATTGCTATGGAAGATAAAGATTTTAATTTTCATAAATTATATTTTTTGAAATCTTTGCGTACTTCCCCAAAAAGCAAAAATAAATATAAAAGGTCTTTATTATCTCCTTTGCGTTATGCCGGAGGTAAAAGTCTTGCTGTAGGAATAATTTTAGAATTAATTCCAAATGATGTAAAAAAATTATTTCACCTTTTTTTGGCGGTGGTTCTTTGGAAATTGCTTGCTCCAGTGGAGCAAAAATTAAAGTTATTGGTTTTGATATTTTTGATATTCTTGTAAATTATTGGAAGATTCAAATTTCAAAACCAGAAGAATTAGCAAAAATTTTATCAAATTTTACAGCAACAAAAGAAAGTTTTAAAGAGATAAAAGAAGTTTTAAAGAACCACTGGAAAAAAATTAAAATGATTGAAAATAAAATAGAATTAGCTGCTCATTATTATTTCAATCATAATACGTCTTACGGTCCTGGTTTTTTAAGTTGGCCATCATCTGTTTATGTACAAGAAAAAAGATATAAATCTATGGTTGAAAAAGTTAGGAAAACTAAATTAGAAAATTTAGAAGTTAATTGTGATTCTTTTGAAAATGTATTTCCAAAATATGAAAACGATTTTTTTTATTGCGACCCACCGTATTTTTTAGAAGGAGACAGCAAAATGTTCAAAGGAATTTATCCACAAAGAAATTTTCCAATTCATCATAACAATTTCAATCATAAAAAACTAAGAAATTTACTTTTAAATCATAAAGGAAAATTTATATTATCTTATAATGATTGCTCGACAATTAGAGAATGGTACAAAGATTTTAATTTTATAGATGTTTCTTGGCAATATACTATGGGACAAGGAGAAACACGAATTGGAAAAAATAGGATAAATAATAATGTTAATCATGTTAAAAAATCTCACGAAATTTTAATTTTAAATTATAAATTATGAGAAAAAAAAATCGATGTCCAGTGAAAAAGCAAAAAATGTAAGAGCAAAAGGACATCTTAGAACATTTCTAAACAAAGCTATGTTTAACGGTGGAGAAGTTGATTATTTAACAGTAAAACATAATAATTTATTTCATATTTTTTATTGTAAAGATGTGATAAATGTATTTGGAGATAATCTTGAAATTTGTAATTCGAAAGCAAGAAAGGGACGAACAAATGAAACTTCAGAACAAAAAGTTTTGTTCAAATATAATGGAAAAATTTAGGAGAGCTTGAAATAAGAAATAGCAATTATAATCATTTCAGAGAGGTTTTATTTGTTATGAATAAAATTAAGGTTTTGGAATTGTTATTTGAAAAAATTAAAATTGTGGAAAATTTTAATGATAAAGTTTTACTTTATGGAGCAAGCAATAAAAGATTTAAAAAATAAAAATTATATATTTTTTGACATCAAATATTGGTGTTGAAAAAAAAACCTCCAATGTTAAAATATTAAAAAAATTTTTTTTCAAAAAAACGCCGAAACTTTAATATTTTTTAATTTCAATTAAAAAAAATTTTTTTCAAAAATCGTCCAAAATTTTAATATTTTTCGACAAAACAACATTGGAGGTTTTTTTTTTAACCTCCAATGTTTCGACATCAAACATTGGTGTTCAAAAAAAAACCTCCAATGTTAAAAAAATTTTTTTTTTCAAAAATCGTCCAAAATTTTAACATTTTATAATTTCAAAATAAAAAAAATTTTTTCAAAAAATGACCAAAATTTTAATATTTCTTATAATTAAAAACCATATGCGTCAAGCGTCCACGCCATAGCCGTCAGTCTAAGGAATAAATTATTGATTTTAAGGCAATTATAATTCTTTTTTTTGATATAAAAAATAATATTTTA
>NBLL01000059.1 GCA_002084355.1 Bacteroidetes bacterium 4572_128
GTTAAAATATAATAAAATATTTTCAAAATGATTCTTAATGTCGATTTTTAGCAAAAAAAACCCAAATATAATTTTGTATATTTAGGTTTGTACAGGTTGAAAAAATTTTTTCAAAAATTCGTCCAAAATTTTAAATATTTAAATTTCAATTAAAAAAAATTTTTTTTCAAAAAATCGCCCAAAATTTTAATATTTTTTAATTTCAATTAAAAAAAAATTTTTTTTCATAATTTGCCCAAAATTTTAATATTTTTAATCTCAAAATAAAAAAAACTTTTTCAAAAATTCGTCCAAAATTTTAACATTTTTAAATTTCAAATAAAAAAAAATTTTTTCAAAAATCGTGAAAATTTTAAATATTTTAATTTCAAAATAAAAAAAATTTTCTCCAAATTTGACCAAAATTTTGAGTAGTGGTAGAAACATTGGTGTTAAAAAAAAACCTCTAATGTTAAAAAAAAAATTTTTTTATTTTAAAATTAAAAAACATTAAAATTTTGGACGAATTATGAAAAAAAATTTTTTTATTTTGAAATAAAAAAACATTAAAATTTTGGACGAATTATGAAAAAAATTTTTTTTATTTTAAAATGAAAAAATCTTAAAATTTTGGGCAAATTATGAAAAAAAAATATTTTTTTATTTTGAAATTAAAAAATGTTAAAATTTTGGACGATTTTTGAAAAAAATTTTTTAAATTTTAAAATGAAAAAATCTTAAAATTTTGGACGTTTTTTGAAAAAAAATTTTTTTTATTTTCAAAATAAAAAATAGTAAAATTTTGGACGAATTTTGAAAAAAATTTTTTTTAACATTGGAGGTTTTTTTTTTAACCTCCAATGTTTCGAATCACGAATTTTGAAAAAAAATTTTTTTAACATTGGAGGTTTTTTTTTTTAACCTCCAATGTTTCGAATCAATGTTGTTTTTTAAAAACATTAAAATTTTCACGATTTTTGAAAAAAAATTTTTTTTTATTTTGAAATTAAAAAATATTAAAATTTTTACGATTTTTGAAAATTTTTATTTTTAATAAAAATATTCAAATTTTGCCGTTTTTTTGAAAAAAAAAAGAATTTTGTATCTTATTTTTTAATGAAAATTATTTATGAAAAATTATTCTTTTAAGATTTTTATTTTTACTTTTATTTTTGGTTCTATATTTTTACTTTTTTCTTGTTTTGAAGATAATAATGTAGATCAAATTATATTTGTTCCTGGCTATGGCAGTAAAAAAAGTTTATGGGAAGATAATGGTTTTATGAAAAGTTTAAAAGAAAAAGATGATTCTTTAAACTATGCTGGAAATTTCAATATTCTAAATCAAAACAATTTAAGAATTTTAAATGATAAAAGAAATTATTTTTGTGTTTCTTTTTTAGATTCTACAAATTCTATAGATAAATTGTCTATAGAATTGGAAGAAATGATAAATTTTGTTTTAGATAAAACAAATTCTGATAAAGTTATTTTGGTTGCTTATAGTATGGGTGGAATTGTCGCGAGAAAATATTTAACATCTAATTTAGAAAATCATAATGTAAGATCTTTAATAACAATTTGTTCACCTCACAAAGGAAGTTATTTATCAAATATTCTTTATGTTCCAGGTTTAATTCTTGGAAAATATAAAGATAAAATTTTTGGAACATTAGCAAATATATTTAATTTTCCATTTGATGGGATTGCCATTCAAGAGTTATTTGTTGAGCAAAGTGGAACTTATCTGCACAAATTAAATAGAAAAGAACATCCTATGTTAGAAACAATGGTAAATTTTTTAGATGCAATTCCAGAAATTCCTGATGAAGAAATTACCTTTCTGAGGAAAATTATTTATAAAGGTGATCTAGTTGTTGAAGTATCAGGATATAAACGGTGTAAAATATTTAAGTGATAGGAATTCTTTTGATATAGAAATTATAGAAAATGCAAATCATTTTTCTATAATGGATAAAAAACATCATAATAAAATTTATTCTATTTTGAAAGAATTTTTATAAAAAATTTATTATTTTTATAAAATTTTTTTTATGATAAAAAATAATATGTTTTACAGCAAAAAAGCCAAATTAGGTCAATTTTCTTTTACATCGTTTAGAAATTTAATGCAAAAAAGAATTCATAGAGTTTTAATTATCTGTAGTAATTATGATTTTTTTATGCTTGAAGAAGACGGTAGAATAGACGAACGAATATTTAAAGAATACGCTGATTTAAATTTAACTTATCCACCAGTTTTTGTTCACGCAAACACACAAGAAAAAGCATTTGAAATTTTAAAAAAATCTAAAATAGATCTTGTAATTACAATGCAAAGTCTGAGAAATATAGATATGTTTGAAATGGCTAAAAAAATAAAATCTTTTCACAAAAGAACTCCTATAGTTGCTCTGACACATTTCTCAAGAGAGGTTACTTTAAGATTGGAAAAAGAAGATTTAAGTGCAATTGATTATGTTTTTTGTTGGCTCGGAGATGCACAACTTTTACTTGCTATTATTAAATTAATAGAAGATAAAATGAACGTAAAAAACGATTCCGCCGAAGGTGTTCAAACGATACTTCTTGTGGAGGATTCTATACGTTTTGCCTCTATATATCTTCCGCAAATTTTTGAAATTATTTTAAAACAGTCTCGTGATTTTATGGTTGAAGGTCTTAATGAATACGAAGAGAAAATTCGTATGCGAGGTCGCCCAAAGATTTTATTGGCAACAAATTATGAAGAAGCAATGCATTTTTATAAGAAATATAAAAATAACATGCTTGGAATAATTTCTGATTCTTCTTATATGAGAAAAAAGAAAAGAGATGTTCATGCGGGTATTCGTCTTTGTAAACGTGTAAAAAAAGATAATTATATGATTTCTTTTCTTTTACAATCTTCGGAGATTAAAAATAAAAAGTTTGCTGAAGAACTTAATGTTGGTTTTTTACATAAACACTCAAAAACTTTAACAAGGAAATTAAGAGATTTTATTAATTATAATTTTTCTTTTGGTGATTTTTCATTCAAAGAATCTGAAAATTCTAAAATCATAACTTCAGCAAGTAATTTGAAAGAACTACAAGAAAAAATCCCTGAGATTTCTGATATATCTTTGAATTATCATTTTGAAAGACACGATTTTTCCAGATGGTTAAATGCAAGAGCATTATTTCCACTTGCAAAAAAATTAAAACCATTGAAATTAGAATTTTTTAAAGACCTTATTACAGCAAAAAATTTTGTAATTCAATTAATTTCGCAATTTAGAAGAGACAGAGCAAAAGGTATAATTGCCAATTTTAATGCTGAAACTTATGATGATTATTTAGGTTTTGCACGTATAGGTAAAGGTTCGCTTGGAGGAAAAGCTAGGGGACTTGCATTTATAGATTCTTTTTTGAAAAGAAAGCATTTGTATTATAAATACAAAGGAATTTCCATTTCTATTCCAAAAACTGTTGTTTTATCAACTGATGTTTTTGATGAATTTATGTACGAAAACAGCTTATACAATATTGCAACTTCTGATTTAAAAGATGATGAAATTTTAGCATATTTCACTCAGTCACGTTTTCCAAATACATATTACGAAGATTTAAAATCTTTTATAAAAGTAATAAAAAATCCTGTAGCAATACGTTCGTCATCTGTTTTAGAAGATGCTCATTATCAGCCTTTTGCTGGAATTTATTCCACTTATATGATTCCAAATATTGATGATGAAAAAGTTACTTTAAGAATGTTATTAACAGCGATAAAAAGTGTTTATGCTTCTGTGTTTTTTAAAACAAGTAAATCTTATATACAAGCAACTTCTAATTTGATAGACGAAGAAAAAATGTCTATTATTTTGCAAGAAGTTTGTGGTACCAGATATAATGAAAGATTTTATCCGAATATTTCTGGAGTTGCAAGGTCTGTAAATTTTTATCCTATAGCACCAGAAAAAACAGAAGACGGTATAGTAAAAATTGCTTTTGGATTAGGAAAAATTGTTGTAGAAGGAGGAATTACACTAAGATTTTCACCTAAATATCCAAAAAAAATTATTCAATTATATTCCACTAAAAGTGCTTTACGAGATACACAAAAAGAATTTTATGCTCTCGATATGAGAGAAAAAGCATTTAAGGTTTCTACAGATGATGGAATAAATATTTTGAAATTAAAAATTCCAGAAGCAGAAAAAGATGGTTCTATAAAAAATATTTCTTCTACTTATGATTTTCATAATGACATTATCAGAGACGGTTCAATTTATGATGGAAAGAAAATAATTACTTTTTCTAATATTTTAAAACATAACACTTTTCCAATGGCTGAGATTATTTCTGAACTTTTGAAAGTTGGAGAAAAAGAAATGAATAATCCAGTAGAAATAGAGTTTGCTGTGAATTTAAACACAACACCAAAAACTTTTAGTTTTTTACAAATTCGTCCAATTGTAAGTGAAAATGAAGAAGTTATTGATTTTAATTTAGATAAAATAAAAAAAGAAAACGCAATAATTTTTTCTGAAAAAGCTCTTGGAAATGGAGTGATAAATAATATAAAAGATTTTATTTATGTAAAAACAGAAAATTTTAATTATATGAATAATAAAATAGTTGCTGAACAGATAGGTAATTTGAATGATAAATTTGTTAAAGAAGATAAAAATTATATATTACTTGGCCCAGGACGTTGGGGCTCCAGTGATTCGGCTCTTGGAATTCCTGTAAAATGGGCACAAATTTCAAAAGCGCGTTTAATTGTTGAAGCAGGTTTGAAAAACTATAGAATAGAACCAAGTCAAGGAACGCATTTTTTCCAAAATTTAACTTCTTTTAGAATAGGTTATTTTACGATAAATTCTTTTATTGGTGAAGGATATTTCGATATAGATTATTTAAACGGTTTTAAAGCAAAATTTGAAAATGAATTTATTCGTCATATTGTTTTTGATAAACCATTAACAATTAAAATTGACGGAAAAAATAAAAAAGGAGTTATAATGAAGAATGAATAATTTGAATGAGAATAGAATATTTATTTTTTAATTATTATTGATTTTTATGGATAAAAAAATTGCATTAAAAAGAGTTTCAAGACTTTGTAGCACAAGAGAAAAATGTATTTCTGAAATTCGAAATAAATTAATTTCTTTCGAATTAGAAGAAAAAGATATTGAAGAAATTATATGTTTTTTGAAAGAACATAATTTTCTTAACGAAGAACGTTATGCACAATTTTTTGTAAATGACAAATTACGTTTTAATAAATGGGGTAAATTAAAAGTTAAAAATGCTTTGAAACAAAAAAAAATCCCTGAAATTTTTATTTTAAAAGCAATAGAAAATTTTAGTTCCGAAGAGTATTTTAAAATTATTGAAAAAGAAATTTATAAAAAAAAGAAAACTCTTTATAAAAAAAATCAAGAAGAACAAAAAAGAAAATTAATTAATTTTTCTATAAGTAGAGGTTTCGAATTAGAAATTATTATGAAAATTTTAAAATAATTGGAATTTTTAAAAAATTCCAATTATTTAAAAAAAAAATTTTTTCCAAAAAACGCCATTTTTTTTATAATTTGAATTTGAAATTCAAAAAAATTTTTTCCAAAAAACGCCATTTTTTTTATGTTTTTGAATTCAAAAAAAAATTTTTTCCAAAAAACGCCATTTTTTTTATGTTTTTGAATTTGAATTCAAAAAAAATTTTTTCCAAAAAATGCCAATTTTTTTATGTTTTTGAATTAAAAAAAATTTTTTCCAAAAAACGCCATTTTTTTTATGTTTTTGAATTTGAAATTGAAAAAAAATTTTTTCCAAAAAATGCCATTTTTTTTATGTTTTTGAATTTGAAATTGAAAAAAATTTTTTCCAAAAAACGCCATTTTTTTTATAATTTGAATTTGAAATTCAAAAAAAATTTTTCCCAAAAAACGCCATTTTTTTTATAATTTGAAATTCATTATAATTTGAATTTGAAATTCAAAAAAAATTTTTCCCAAAAAACGCCATTTTTTTTATAATTTGAATTTGAAATTCAAAAAAAAATTTTTTCCAAAAAACGCCATTTTTTTTATGTTTTTGAATTGAAAAAAATTTTTTCCAAAAAACGCCATTTTTTTTATAATTTGAAATTTAAAAACATTTTTTAAAATAAATCTTTGAATTTAAAATCAAAAGTAAATTTTCCAGATAAAAAAGGATTTTCCTTATCAATTATAATATAACCGTCTATTTTATTCTTATCAAAATTACTGTTAATTTGTATCATTTCTGCTTTTAAATTTTTATCTTTAAAAACACCTTTTAATTCATTTTTAATTCCAATTTCAAAAACTTGTTTTGATTTTTTTGGATAAATTAATTTTCCTAAATTAAAATGTTCGGTAAAAATATTTCCTTTAAAATTATAAACTTTCCAATCTTCTAAAGGTCTGAAGAAAATATCTAAATTTATATTCCCCAAATCTGTGTTAAATTTATTTTTTATAATAAAATCATTTTCCAATTTCGTAAAACTTCCAGAGTAAAAGATTTTTCCAAGATTTCCAAATTCTTTAGGAAGTTTTAAATTTTTTTTCTTTTCAAATGGCGGAACTTTTATTTTTTCTAAATCAGATTCATTTGTAATAAATTTTTCTATATTAAAATATAAGTTGCTTTTTTTAAAATCCGTTATGTCTTTCGCGACAAAATTGCAAATTAATTCTGTTTCTTTTTCAAAATAAAAATTCAGTTTTGTACAATGTAAATCTCCTAATTTACCATTTAGTTCTGTTTCCAGAAAAATATCATTTTCTAAACCATATAATTTTGGAACAAAATAAGATATGTCTTTCAAAGAAATTTTTGATTTTTTCAATAAAAATTCAATTGCAATATTTGGATTTTTATTTTTTAAATCAGCGATACTATCGAAATCTATTTTCAAAATTTTGGAAAAAATTTTACTATTTGAAGTTTCTATTTTTAAATTTTTATATTCAATAGTCTTTGGACTAATTTTGTGTTGTGAAGAAAAATTTTTTAAATAAAAACCTGATTTATCTAAAAAATTTATTTTTTCAATCTTGAAAGTCAAAGTATCAGAATCATTTTTAAAATTATCTATGGAAAAATATATGTTTTCCAGAAAGAAATCATTTTTATTAAAAATATTTTTGAAATGATGTTTTTTAGCATTTTCATCTTTATAAGAAACACTCGAATTAATTATTTTTAATTTCTTAAAATCAAATTTCCAGTCTTTTTCCTTTTCTGTTGATGCTTTTAAGAATTTAATTTTTGTTTTTTTATTAAACAAAATGTTTGCAAAATTATAATTTGTTTTTCCTTTTTTTGATTTAATAACTTTTAGTTTTAAACCGTCTATAAAAATTTCGTCTAAATATAATCGACTGTTTTCATTATCAATTTCAATAATATCTGCTTTTAAAGTCTTCAAATACAATAAAGTATCTCCTTTATTATCTTTTATAAAAACTTTTTTCAAAACAATTTTATTGAAAAATTCAATATCAACTTTTCCAACGGTAATTCCTTTGTGAATTTCGTCCGACAAAAAATCAGCAACTTTTTGAGTTAAAAAAGTTTGCATTCTACTGCTTTGTAGAGATAATAGAAAAATTATTAGAATAACAAAAAAAATTAAAAATGCAAAAGATAAAATTTTCCAAGTATTTTTTGGTAAACGTATTTTTCTTTTTCTCTTTTTATTTTCGCTCATAATTTAAAATTAAAAATTTTGAAATAAAATATTTAAAATAAAATAAAAAAATTTTTCAATTTTAATAATTAAAAATTAAAAATTTCGTTTTTATATAAATTTTTAATAAAATATGAAATATATAATAATTGTTTTTTTTCTTTTAATATCTTGTTTCACTTTTTCACAAAGTTTTTTAAAAAAAGAAAAAAATTATCGGACAAATTCTGTTTTAAATTCAGGAAAATGGGTTAAAATGGAAATAAAAAAAGATGGAATTTACAAATTAAGTTTTTCTAAATTAGAAGAATTGGGCTTTTCAAACCCAGAGAATTTAGCAATTTATGGTAGTGGCGGAATGTTAGCAAAATTAAATGCAGAAGAATTCCCAAGTGATTTAGAAGAAAATGCTGTTTTGGTGGAAAATAATTCTTTGCTTTTTTACGCTCATGGTTCAACTGATTGGTATTTAAAAAATAGTTCCAGGTTTAGTTATACGCAACACGATTATAGCGATGTTTCTTATTATTACATTTCTGACGTTTCAAATCAAAATAGGATAGCAACAGAAAATGAAATTTCTGAAAATCAAACAAAAACGATAAATGATTTTGATTTGATTTTCCAAATTTAAAAACCTCCGCAGAGGTAAAAATAAAAACCTCTTTGCTTGCACATTCTACGCTTAAAAGTTCTTTCACAATAAAAGCAAATAATGAATTATTAAAAATAGATACAATTTCTTTCGTAGGAAATGGCGAACATCAAGAATACGCAAAAATAAGTGAAAAAAATTTTACTATTTTTTCTGATAAAGATAAAATAAATATTAATTTGAAATATAATCCTTCTTCTTCAGGTTCTGAGGGTTATTTAGATTTTATTTTAGTTCAAGCAAAAAGACATTTAAAATTTGAAAATAACCAAATGAAGTTTAGAAATATTGAAAGCATAGGAGAAAATGAAATTTCTTTATTTGAAATGGAAAATGCAAGTCAAAATTTGAAAATTTGGGATATTACAGATAAAAAAAATCCAAAGAATATTGCCGCTAATTTTATTAACAATAAATTAAGTTTTAAATCCAGAACAGACATTTTAAAAGAATTTATTGTTTTTAATGAAAATTATTTATCACCAAAAATAATTGGTGAAATAGAAAATCAAAATTTGCATAGCGACTCCGGAGCAAGTTTATAATGAATTTTCTTATGGAGTTCCAGATGTATCTGCCATTAGAAATTATATGAGATTTCTTTACGAAGCAGAGAATAATTTTAATTATTTATTATTAATTGGAGATGGTTCTTATGATAATAGAACTTTGCCACCAGATAATGCTTATTATATTTTAACTTACCAAACAAAAAATAGCATAAGAGATTCTGGTTCTTCTTATACGAGTGATGATTTTTTTGGTCTTTTAAATAGTGGAGAAGGAGAAAATCGCTTCGACAATTTAACAGGTTTTCTTGATATTGCTGTTGGGAGATTTCCTGTAAAAAATGAAAATGAGATGGAAGGAATTTTGAATAAATTAAAAAATTATTTAAATAATACTGAAACTATGGGTGACTGGCGAAATAAAATTTGTTTTGTTGCTGATGATGGAAGTGATTCTGATAATCACACAATTGAACATACTAGAGATGCTAATCATTTAGCAAATATGCTGGATACAACTTATAATTTGAATATAGAAAAAATTTATCTTGCTTCTAATTCTCAAATTAGTTCTTCTGCTGGCGAAACTTCACCAGAAACTAACCAAAGTATAAAAGATTGTATGAATAAGGGAAGTTTAATTATGAACTATTTTGGACATGGAAATCCATCATCTTGGACAGACGAGCGTATTTTAAATATAAATGAAATTAATGCTTGGAAAAATTCTTACCGTTTACCGTTTTTTATAACAGCAACTTGTGAATTTGGACGTTTTGATGATAAAAAAACAAATTCTGCAGGAGAATTAGTTCTTTTAAATCCAGAAGGAGGAGCAATTGCCGCATGGACGACAACACGTGTTGTTTCTGCAATTTATAATTTTAATCTGGTAAAAAAATTTTATGAAAATATTTTTAATATTGATACGATAACTGGAGATTATCCTACAATTGGTGAAGCAATAAAAATTGCAAAAAATAAGTCTGGAGGAATTTCTGAATCAAATAAAAGATGTTTTGCACTAATGGGAGATCCTGCTTTGCGACTTGCTTATCCAAAATACAAAATAATAACAAAATCAATAAATAAAAAAAGTGTTTCTGAAATTCCTGATACTATCAAAGCATTTTCAAAAGTTACAATAAATGGAGAAATCCTCGATAATAATAATTTAAAAATGTATAATTTTAATGGAATAGTTTATCCAACAGTTTTTGATAAAAAAGTAAATATGACAACAATTTATGGTATTACTGGAAAACCGCCAGATTTTACAACTTTAGATTATACATTGCAGAATAATATCTTGTATAAAGGAAAAGCAACTGTTAAAAATGGAGAGTTTAATTTTAGTTTTATTGTGCCAAAAGATATCTCTTATAAAATTGGAAAAGGTAAAATTTCTTATTATGCAAATTCTGATGTAGAAAATATAGATGCAAGAGGAAGTTTTAATAATTTTATTATATCTGGAACAGAAGATCTAGAAAATTTAGATTATGAAGGACCTGAGATAAAATTATTTATGAATGATATTAATTTTATTGACGGAGGAATGACAAATGAAAATCCAGAGTTATTGGTTTTTTTAAATGACGAAAATGGAATTAATACCACAGGAAATGGAATTGGACATGATATAAGTGCAGTTCTGGATGAAAATACCGCAGAAACTATAGCTTTAAATGAATATTATGAAGGTGATTTAGACACTTATAAAAGTGGTATTTTGAAATACAAATTTAATGATTTGGAAGAAGGAGTACATCAAATTTCTCTGAAAGCTTGGGATATTTTCAATAATTCATCTCATGAATATCTTGATTTTATAGTTGCAAAATCTAATGAAATGGTTTTAAAAAATGTTTTTAATTATCCGAATCCTTTTAAAGATGAAACAATTTTTTCTTTCCAGCATAATCAAAATATTTCGGAATTATTAGATGTAAAAATCTATATTTATTCTTTGAATGGTCAATTAGTTGAAACTATAAATTCTGAAATTTCTCAACAAAGTAATGGGAAAATTATTTGGAAAGGGGAAAATAGTAATGGAGATAAATTAAAAAACGGAATTTATATTTATAAAGTAGAAGTTTATAATGAGAAAGGACAAATTTCAATAGAAACTAAAAAACTTGTTATTTTAAGATAATATTTTTTTAATGTTTGTTTTATTAAAATTTTGGACGATTTTTGAAAAAAATTTTATTTTAAAATTAAAAAATATTAAATTTTTTGACGAATTTGAATTTTTTTTTTTTTAATTAAAATCATTAAAAAATTGACGTTTTTTTGAAAAAATTTTTTTTTATTTTAATTTTAAATAATTTTATGAAAAAATTTGTTATTATACTTGCAGGTGGTGTTGGTAAACGTATGGGTTTAAAAATTCCAAAACAATTTTTTAATTTGAATGGAAAACCAATTTTAGCACATACAATTGAAAAATTTTTTAATTATGACAATAATTTAGAAATTATAGTTGTAATACCAGAAAATCAAGTTGAATTTTGGAAAAAAATTATTATTGAAAATAATTTTACAATAAAACATAAAATTGTGCATGGTGGTTCAGAGCGTTTTTTTTCTGTAAAAAATGCTGTTGATACGATAAAAGAAAAATCATTAATTGCTGTTCACGATGGAGTTCGTCCGTTTGTTTCTAATTCAACTTTGGAAAGATGTTTCAAAACAGCAGAAATTTATGGAAATGCTGTTCCAGTAATTGATTTAAAAGATAGTATTCGTAAAATAAAAAATGGAAATAATTTTTCAAAAAAAAGGGAAAATTATAAATTAGTTCAAACACCTCAGATTTTTCAGAGTGAAATACTAAAAAAGGCGTATTCACAGAATTATAAAAAAGAATTTACAGATGATGCAAGTCTCATAGAAAATTTGAAAAAGAAAATTTTTTTAACTGATGGTAATAAAGAAAATATTAAAATTACAGATAAATTTGATTTAATAATTGCAGAAAATTTATATAAAAATAAAAAATTATATAATTTTGCAAAAAGTTAAAAATATGGATTTTAATATCGAAGATTTTAAAATAGATTTTAATAACAATGAGGAAATTAAAATGGGTAGAATATTACTTTCTGAACCATTTTCTGGTGGCATTTTTTTCAAACGTTCTGTAGTTTTTCTGACGGAGTATAAAAAAAATGGTGCTTTAGGCTTCATTTTAAATAAAAAAACTAATTTAAAAATTAATAATATTTTAAAAAATTTCCCAAAAATAGATGCTGATGTTTATCTTGGCGGACCAGTAAGAGCAGATACTATCCATTATTTACATAGTGTTGGTAAACAAATCCCCGGAAGTTTAAAAATAAAAGAAAATATTTATTGGGGAGGAGATTTTAATTATTTAAAATTATTAATAGAAGTTGGTTCTATTTCGGAAAGAGAAATAAAATTTTTTGTTGGTTATTCTGGATGGACAAAAAATCAATTGGAAAACGAAGTCAAAAATAATGTTTGGGCAATTTCTAATATTTCTTCTGAAGAAGTTTTTAAATATCAAGATACAAAAAAGATGTGGACTAATTTTGTTGGAAGTTTAGGCTCTAAATATAAATTATGGACACAATTTCCAGAAAATCCAAATTTTAATTAAATTTTTAAATTTAAAAATGTTTTGAAAAATCTATTAACAAAAGATTTTAAATCTTTAAATGTCGATGAGAGTTTATTTTTATATGAAAATTTATCCACTTCAGAATTAATATTTATTGCTAATTCTATAAGGCAAAAAATTCACAAAGAAAATTATGTTGGTTGGATAATTGACAGAAATATTAACATTACAAATGTTTGTGTTGCGAATTGTAAATTTTGTAATTTTCATAAAAAAATAAATTCAAAAAATTCATACATAACAAAGATAGAAGAATATAAAAAAAAAATTTTAATTTTATTTAAAAATGGAGGCAATCAATTACTTTTACAAGGTGGTTTACATCCAAAATTAAAATTAGATTTTTATGAAAACTTATTTAGAAATTTAAAAAATTTATATCCAAAATTAAAATTACATGCTCTTGGTCCGCCAGAAATTGTACACATTTCAAAATTAGAAAATAAATCCTACAAAGAAGTTTTGCAAAGATTAGTAAAAAGCGGATTAGACAGTTTGCCCGGAGCCGGAGCAGAAATTTTAAATGATCTAGTTAGAAAAAATTTATCAAAATACAAATGTAATTCTGCCGAATGGTTAAATGTTATGTCCGAAGCACATAAATTAAATATTTTAACTTCTGCAACTATGATGTTCGGACACATAGAAAGCAAAAAAGAACGAATAGAACATTTGCATTTAATTAGAGATTTGCAAGAGAAAAAACCTAAAAATTCTGTAGGTTTCATTTCTTTTACTCCATGGACTTTTCAAGATATTGGAACTGTTTTAAAAAAAAACAATGTAAAATATCAATTAGTTAGTGCGGAAGAATATATTAGAACTGTTGCAATAAGTAGGATTATTTTACACAATATCAAGAACATACAAGCAAGTTGGTTAACTGTCGGAGTAGAAACCGCACAAGTTTGTTTGCATTCTGGAGCGAATGATTTTGGTTCTATTATGATAGAAGAAAACGTAGTTTCTTCAGCTGGTGCATCTAATAAATTAGATAAAAAAGGGATAGAAAAAGCAATTTTAGAAGCTGGTTTTATTCCTAAAATAAGAAATCAAAAATATGATTTTATAAAAAATAAATTATTTTATAAAAAATAAATTATTTTTATTTTTTTTGTAAAAAAACAATTTAAATTTTTCGATAAAAAAAATGTTAAATTTTCCAAATGCAAAAATAAATATTGGTCTAAATATTACAGAAAAAAGAAAAGATGGTTTTCATAATTTAGAAACTGTATTTTATCCTATATTTCTATCAGATATTATTGAATTTATAGAAGTTCCAGATGATCAAAATAATAATCATATAAGTTTAAAAATTACAGGTCTAAAAATAAAAGGTAGTTTTGAAGAAAATTTATGTATAAAAGCATATTTTTTATTAAAAAAAAAGTTTTTTGAAGAAATTCCAGATATAAATATTCATTTACATAAAATAATTCCTATGGGTTCTGGTCTTGGTGGCGGTTCTTCTAATGGTGCTTATATGTTGAAATTTTTGAACGAAACTTTAAATTTAAATTTAAGCAATAAAGAATTGAAAGATTTTGCTGTACAACTTGGCAGTGATGCACCTTTTTTCATAGAAAATAAACCAGCCTTTGCCAGAGGAAAAGGTGAAATTTTACAATATATAAATTTGAATTTAGAAGGTTATTTTTTATATATCGTTAAGCCAAATTTTTCTGTAAATACAGCAAATGCTTATAAGAATATTGTTCCAAGAGAGCCAAAATTATCTTTAAAATATTCTGTGAGTACTCCGATTTCAGAATGGAAAAATTTAATTTTTAACGATTTTGAAAAAAATATTTTTTTTAAATATCCAGAAATAAGAAACATTAAAAATAAATTATATGATTTAGGAGCATCGTATGCTTCTATGTCAGGAAGCGGTTCATCTGTTTACGGTATTTTTAAAGAAGAGGTAAAAATTAAAAAATATTTTCCAAAAAATTATTTTCTTTGGAAAGAAGAATTAAAAAAATATCGCATTTAAGTATTTAAAAAATTATATAATTTTTATTATTTTATTAATATTTCCGTAAATATCATTTATTTAAGAATTTTATATTATTTTCAAAATTCGTCAAAAATTTAATATTTTTATAAAAAAATTTTTTTTCAAAAAACGTCAAAATTTTATGATTTTTTATAATTTAAAAAAAATTTTTTTCCAAAAAACATCAAAATTTTGTAACCGCTCATTATAGTATGGTAAAAAAAGTTTTTTCGCAAAAAACAAAAACCATAAAGCTTTGATTTTAAGGTTGTTGCGTTTTTTGTAAAATGCAAAGAGCGGATACAAAATTTTATGATTTAATTTTATTAAAAAAATTTTTTTTCAAAAATACGGCATTTTTTTTATGATTTTTTTTTATTAAAAAAAAATTTTTTTTCAAAAAACGCCAATATTTTAATGATTTATAAATTATAAATAAAAATCAAAAATTTTTATAAATTAAATATTATTTTTATTAAAAATAATATTTAATTTATGAAAAAATATGTTTTATGAAAAATTTATTAATTTTTATTTCTATATTTTTTTATTTGAATTTTTATTCTTTTTCTCAGAATAAAGAAAAAGAACAAAAAAAAGAAATAAAAGAAGCTTTTAAGGTAGAATTTAGTGAAGATAAAAAATTTGTTTTAAACGAAAATGGAGCAAAATTTTGGAATACAAAACATTTAAAAGAATATAAAGATATTATTTTAAAAGAAATCCAAGATGCTTACGAAAATTTTTCTACACAAACAGAATTTGAAACCGAAGAAATGTTTGAAAAACGTTTGAAAGAAGGAGAAAAAATTAAAATTTCTATTATTAAAAAGTATAAAAAAATATACGAAGAAAAAAACAAAGAAAAAGTAATTGCTTCTTTTGAAAAAATTAATTTGAAAATAGATGTTCTTGGTGCTTATGATGCGGAAGAAGAAATTTATAATATTGTTATAAATGGAAAAACAGAGAAAGTAAATATTCCAAGAAAAGAAGCAAGAGCTTTAAAACAAAATTTACAGGATGTTGAAGTAAAAGCCGAAAAACAATTATTAGAAGACGGCGAAACTTATGATATTTTTAATATTATAATTTATCATCCAACATTAGAAAAAAAATATTTATTTGGTAAACGAAAAAAAGCAATTATAAAATGAAATCAGAAACAGAAAAAATTATTTTTTCTTTAAAATTCCCAATTTATTTCGCAATATTAATTTTTTTTATAAAAATTATAGAAGTAATATTTTTTGATAGTTTTGTCGAATATGGTGTTTTACCACGTGAAACAGAAGGACTTATAGGTATTGTAACATCTCCATTAATTCACGGAAGTTTTTCTCATTTATTTTCAAATATTCCTCCTTTTCTTGTTTTAAGTATTGGAATTTTCTATTTTTATGAAAGATTAGCATACAGGATTTTTTTCTCTATTTACTTTTTTTCTAATATCCTTGTGTGGATATTTGCAAGAACTTCTTATCATATTGGAGCAAGTGGAATAGTTTACGGTATGGCGAGTTTTTTATTTGTCAGTGGAATTATTAGAAAAAGCAAACGTTTACTTGCATTATCTTTGCTAATTGTATTTTGGTATGGTAGTATGATTTGGGGAATAATACCTATGAAAATTGGAGTATCCTGGGAATCACACCTTTTTGGAATGTTAGTTGGCATACTTATTTCTTTTTATTTTAAGGATAAAAGTCTAAAACATTCAAGAAAAGAAGAAAATATGGAGGAAAAAACAAATTATAATTACAGTGCAGATAAAATAGAAGTTGAATATTCTTTAGATAAAAAAACAAAAAAATAATTTTTTATTAAAAATAAAAATAACTATTTTTGTAAAAAAATAAAAATTTGTGCAAGAAACTATAGAACACAGAGGAATTCTTAAAGTAATTGAAGACAAAAAATTGCAAGTTATGATTTTGTCAAAATCTGCTTGTTTATCTTGTAAAGTAAATGCTTCTTGCTCGGTTTCTGATATGAAAGAGAAAATTATAGAAGTAGCAAAAACTAAGGAAAATTTTAAAATAGGAGAAGAAGTGAAAGTTTTTTATGAAAAAAATCTTGGATTTAAGGCTTTATTTTTCTCTTATGTTTTACCGTTTTTTATTTTATTTATGACTTTAATCATAACAAGTTTTTTTACAAAAAATGAGCTTATTACTGGATTATTTAGTTTAGGAATTTTATTTCCTTATTATTTTATAATTTATTTATTAAAAGATAAGTTTAAAAAAACGTTTATTTTTCATATAAAAAAAATTTAATAATTATTTTTATGAGTGATATTATTATATATTCCATAATTACGGTGAGTGCGACAGGTGTACTTGCTGCTATAATTTTATTTATAGCTTCTCAGAAATTTAAAGTTTTTGAAGACCCAAGAATAGACGAAGTTGAAGAAGCTTTACCCGGCGCGAATTGTGGTGGCTGTGGTGTACCTGGTTGTCGTCCATTTGCTGAGGCTTGTGTTAAATCTGATACTTTTGACGATTTATATTGTCCCGTTGGTGGCAATTCTTGCATGAAAGAAATTGCTGATATTTTAGGAAAAAAGGCTGTTGAAAAAGCTCCGGAAGTTGCTGTTGTTCAGTGTTCTGGCTGCCCAGAACACAGAAAACGAACTAATGAATATGACGGAGCAAAAAGTTGTAAAATAGAAGCAAGTTTGTACAGTGGAAATACTGCATGTTCTTATGGTTGTTCTGGATTGGGCGATTGTGTTGATGTTTGTACTTTTGATGCAATTCATATAAATCCAGATACAAAACTTCCGGAAGTAATAGATGAGAAATGCACTGGATGTAATGCTTGTGTTGAAGCTTGTCCAAAAAATATAATAGAACTTCGTCCAAAAAAGAAAAAAGATAGAAAAATATTTGTCTCTTGTATGAATCAAGATAAAGGTGGTGCAGCTAAAAAAAGTTGTGCAGTTGCTTGTATTGGATGTAAAAAATGTCAAAAAGAATGTAAATTTGATGCTATTATTGTAGAAAATAATCTCGCTTACATTGATCCGATAAAATGCAAATTATGTAGAAAATGTGTTGCTGTTTGTCCGACAAATTCTATAGTTGAAATTGGTTTTCCTGTAAGAAAACCTAAACCACCAAAAAAAGATAAAATTGTAAAAGTGAAAAAAGAAGATGAGATAAAAAAAGAAAAAGATATTGAAATTATAAGCACAAAAAAACCAATAAAAAAATAAATTTTTAAAATGTAGCAATAAATATTGCTACATTTCTTTAATATTCTAAATGTTTTTTAAAAATTAAAAAATTTTTTTTTCAAAAAACGCCAAATTTTTAACGGTATTTTTAAAAACATTTCCTCTTTCTTCAAAATTTTTAAACATATTATAACTTGATGCTCCGGGAGAAAATAAAACATTATGATTTTTTTTTGTTTTTTTAAAAGCAATTTCTACACATTTTTTCAAATTATCACTCATATAAAGAAATTTATTTTTTATAAATTTTTGTTTCATTTCCGAATAAAGTTTTTTACCTGTTTCGTCTATAAAAATTATATTTTCTATTTCGGAGTTTTTTAAAAAATTAATCAAATTTGAATAATCAATTCCTCTGTCCATACCACCAATAATTATAGAATTAACTCTTTTTATAGATAAAATTGCCGCTATAGTTGATTCTGGAATTGTAGAAATAGAATCATTATAAAATGAAATTTCATTAAATTTTCCAAAATATTCCAGACGATGTGGTAAACCAGAAAAACTTTTAATTTCTTTTTTTATTATTTCGTATGGAATATTAAAAATTTTAGAAATAATTAAAGAAGCCATAACATTTTTAATGTTATGTATTCCGGGAATTTTTATGTCAGAAGTTTTAAATTTTTTTAGTTCTGTATTTATTTTTAAATAAATTTTTTTTTCTTTAAAATATGCATTTTTTTTTGAAAAATTATTTTCTGTCGTAAATGAATATTTATTTTCTGCTTTAATAAAATTTGATATTCTATTTTTTATAATTTCATTATCAGCGTAATAAATAGAAAAATCAAATTTTTTTTGAAATTTAAAAATGTTAAATTTAGCATTTTGATATTCTAAATAAGATTTATAAAAATCTAAATGCTCTTTATAAATATTCAATAAAATTGAATATTTTGGCGAATTTTCAACAAATTCCAATTGATGAGAAGATAATTCATAAATGAAAATAGTTTTATCTGTAATTTTATTTAGAACATCAAAAACCGGAATACCAATATTTCCAACAAGCAAAACATCAGAAAAATAATTTTTAAAAATATTAAAAGTTAATTGTGAAGTCGTACTTTTCCCTTTAGTTCCTGTAATTCCTATAATTTTTTCTTTATAAATTTCAAAAAATAATTGAGTTTGTGTTAAAATTTTTTTTTCATTAATTTTTATATTTTTTAAAGAAATTCCCGGACTTTTAAAAATTATATCAAAATTAGAAATTTCTTTTAAATAATTTTCCCCTAAAAAAAAAACAACATTTTTATCAAAAAAATTTTTATTAAAAAAAGGTTCAATTTTTTTATTAAAATCTGCTATAAAAATTTTTTTGAATAAAAAAATTTTTCTTATTACTTTATAAGTTGAAATTCCTTCTTTCCCAAAACCAAGTATTAAGATTTTATCTTTATTAGATATTTTTGATTTTATCAAATTTAAAATTTTCATATTTTTTATAAAAAATTTTTTTATAAAAAAACATAATTATTTTATAATTTTATAAAAAAATTTTTATTTTTAAAATTCGTAAAAAAAATGCTGTTTTTGGAAAAAATTTTTTTTATTATTCTAATGTTGTTTTAAGATTTCTATTATTATAATTCCTCATTATTCATTAAAAATTCCTCATTATTTTTTAATCAATATTTCTTTTTCAATTATTTTATTATCGTTTAAAATATGATAAACATAAGAGCCAATTTTAAGATTTTGAATGTCAATTCTTGAAACTGATTTTTCTAAATTTTTAAATAAAATTTTCTTTCCAGAAATGTCAAATATTTCTATGGAAACATTTTTTAAGTGAGCGCCATAGCGAACATTAATAAAATCTTTTGAAGGATTTGGATAAATAAATGCTAATTTCATTGTAGAATTATTAATTTCCTCATTACTTATTGGAGGCGATAATTCGCCATTTAAAACACTAAGCATAATGGAAGTAATTTCATTTTCTTTCCCAGTAAAAGAATACTCACAATTATTTACAACTCCTACAACAAAAATATTATTTTGATTTTTAAAGTCTATTCCATTACGTCTATATACAGGAGCATCTAAAGTATCCATAGAATAACCTAAATGTGTATAATTATGTAAATTAAATAATGTATCCACAATATAAATTCCAACTTGTTCATTAAATTCAAATGGATAAGTAGGGCTTATTAAAACATCACAACCAAAATACATTAATATACGGTTATTATTCAAATGTTTTACTGTTAATAATTTATTTATAGAGATATTAATCTCTTCGTTTATTAAATCTTCGTTTATGTTTTTTATAAAATTAATAGTAAAATCTTTTTTTATTCCAAAAACAGAGGAACGAAAAAATAAATATAAAGAAGAATCATTATAATTATTTAAGAATAAAGGAGGAAAAAATTCCTGAGTAGATAATACTTTAAATTGCAATGTATCAAAATTATCTGTCAATTCATAAAGACCGTATTTAGAAATTATTGTTTTATATGTAAATGCAAAAAAATTAGTTGTTGGCATTTGTAATATATTTATTAAAAAAAGTCCTTGAAAATCTTCAAATGAATTAAAAGGAAAGCTTTTAGGAAGATCTATTGTGTCAGAAGATAAAAAATTGAAATTTTCATCTATTTTTAATATGAAAGGTGAGAATTTTACGAAATCATATAATGAGTCTTCTAATAGAGCTTCTTCATAAACACATCCAGTAATTAAAATTTCGTTATTATCAGAAAAAATCATATCCCCAGTAAAATTTATATCATAATTATTATCGTTTATAATATTTTCATCAAAAAAAGATAATAAAGAAATACTATCAGTTAATGTTCCATTAACTGAAAATTTTAATAAATGAGAATAACCAAGGTAATCAGTTGTTTTTATTATGTAAGCGTTATCTTCTGTTTCTATAAGTAAAGCGCCCATATATTTATTTATTGGATATTCTATAATTTTTTCGAATTGTGAAAAAACTTGTATTTTACAAAAAAACAAAATTAAGAAAAAAATTTTTTTCATCATTTATTATATATATTTTATTATAAATAATATTGTTGTCTAAAATATTTTGAATTTTTTTTTATTTCCTTTAAAATCTGCAAAATTCATATTCTTATATCAACGAATTAAACAGATTTTGATGGTTTTCACAGAAAATTTTCTAATAATCTAAAAAATATTTGTGATTGGAGCGGCCCAATCTAAAACGTATGCTTTACAAGCTATTTTCATATATTGTTTAGCCCATATTTCCAATGTATGCCTGGTATATAAGAGTGAGTATGCACATAATAGTTTAAATTTATTGTAAGTATTGTTTTATCTGTTCCTTGCTCAAGAATATTAACGAGACTTAAAATATTATTAATACCTTCTTCTTCTGCATAATATTCATATAATTTAACTATAGAGTTAAGTTTATTTGTATAAACAAATACAAATTTATCTTTAACAAAATGTTGATCTTGATTATCAAATAAATACCAATATTCTTCTTCAGTAAGTTCTGAGGTATATATGTCTTCAGGTGTTTCTACATTAAATATAGTGCTTGCAAAATTAGGAGCAAAACGATTATTTACAGCATTTTCTATCTCTAAATTTTCTGTAAGAAAAGAACCTAATGGGAAATCTGATTTTATTTCGAAAGCAGTATTAATCAAAATATTATTACCTTCTAACTTTAAGTCTATAACTCTAATTTTTTTATTTACTTCTGTAATATTTGCATTAGTTTGACGTATATTTGTTAAAATATCTTGATAAGTAAGATAAATTGTTGTGTATGTCACTCTAGCGTTTGTAAAAGATCTGTCAGCATTTATACTGTTTTCAAAATTTTCTATTTTATAATCTAGTTTGTCTGTATGTCTGTAAGTTAAATTCAAACTAGCTTCCATTAACAAAATTGCATCTTCCGTAGAAATACTCTCCCCTGCTTTATAATCCTTTTTTAATAATTTCTCTCTGAAATCTACAATGCTATTATAAATAGCTTCGTTTTCTGGGGTCATCTTTTTAGCCCCTTTGGTTGCGTTATTGTCAATAGGATTGTTTTCTTCTTCTTTTTGACAAGAATAAAAACCAATCGTCACTGCTAATAAAATGATAGCAAAAATTTTTCTTTTCATTTTTTTTATTTTAATAAAAAATTAAAACAAAAAAGCAAAGCACCAAGCTGTAAAGCTGTAAAGCTGTAAAGCT
>NBLL01000060.1 GCA_002084355.1 Bacteroidetes bacterium 4572_128
GATGTTATGGTTGAATCAGCAAAAATTATTAGCGAATATAAACCAGATTTAATAGATATAAATTTTGGTTGTCCGGTAAAAAAAATCGCTAACCGTGGCGCTGGTGCTGGAATGCTGAGAGATATTCCAAAAATGATAGAAATGACATCTAAAATTGTAAAAGCAACAAAATTAGATGTAACAGTAAAAACTCGTTTAGGCTGGGACGATGAAAGTAAAAATATTGTCGAGGTTTCAGAAAGATTGCAAGATGTTGGAATAAAAGCAATTACCATACACGGAAGAACTCGAGCACAAATGTACAAAGGAAAAGCAGACTGGAATTTGATCGGTGAAATAAAAAATAATCAACGTATGAAAATTCCAATTATAGGAAATGGTGATGTAACAAGCGGAGAAATTGCAAAAAAAATGTTTGATAAATATGGCGTAGACGCAATTATGATAGGAAGAGGAAGTATAGGAAAACCTTGGATATTTAAAGAAATAAAACATTTTTTAAAAAATGAAAATGAAATGGAAGCAATAAGTCTAAACGAAAAAATTAAAATGGCAAAATTACATTTTAAAAAATCTTTGGAGTGGAAAGGTGAAAAAAGAGGAATTTATGAAATGAGGAAACATTTTTCAATTTATTTTAAATCGCTAAGAAATTTCAAACCAATAAGATTAAGATTATTAACTTCAACAGAACCAGAAGAAATTATTAATATTTTGGACGAAATAAAAATAAAATATTAAAATGTAAAAATTTTATTATTTTGCATAAAAATTGTTTTTTTATAAAAAAAAATAATTTAATTTTTACAAAAATTATTATTAATTTTGCAAAAAAAAATTTTTGGAGAAATTTTGAAAAATAAAATAAAATAATGGGATTATTTTCTTTTCTAACACAAGAAATAGCAATAGATTTAGGTACTGCAAATACAATAATAGTACAAGATAATAAAATAGTTGTAGATGAGCCTTCTATAGTTGCTTTAAATAGGCGAACTGGAGAGGTCATTGCAATAGGAGAAAAAGCACGTCAAATGCATGGAAAAACTCACGATAAAATCGTTACAGTCAGACCGTTACGAGATGGCGTAATTGCTGATTTTAACGCCGCAGAATTAATGATAAGAGGAATGATAAAAATGATAAAATCAAAAAATCAATTATTTGCGTCTTCCTCTTTAAAAATGGTTGTGTGTATTCCTTCGGGAAGTACAGAAGTAGAAATAAGAGCGGTAAGAGATTCTTCTGAACACGCTGGTGCAAGAGAAGTTTATATGGTTCACGAACCTATGGCAGCAGCTATAGGAATAGGTATAGATGTACTTGCTCCGGAAGGAAATATGATAGTAGATATTGGCGGCGGAACAACAGAAATCGCAGTTATTTCTCTTGGAGGTATTGTTTGCAACAAATCTATTAGGATTGCCGGAGATGATTTTACCGACGATATACAAGAATATATGAGGCATCAACATAATATAAAAATTGGTGATAGAACAGCAGAAGAAATTAAATTACACGTAGGCTCGGCTTTATCTGAATTAGACGAACCACCAGAGAATTTTATTGTTAGAGGTCCTCATCAAATGACAGCTTTGCCTGTTGAAATTCCTGTTACATATCAAGAAATAGCACATTGTTTAGATAAATCTTTAACAAAAGTAGAGGCGGCAATTATTGGTGTTCTGGAAGAAACGCCACCTGAATTATACGCAGACATTTTTAGAAATGGTATTTATCTTGCTGGAGGTGGAGCTTTGCTTCTTGGTCTAAGTAAACGTGTTGCCGAGAAAACAAATATTTCTGTTCACGTAGCAGATGACCCATTACATGCAGTAGCAAGAGGTACAGGAATCTCTTTGAAAAATATTGATAAATTTACTTTTTTATTAAGATAAAAAAAATTATATAAAAATAGGAATTTTGAAATGAAAAATCTAATAAAATTTATAGTAAGATTTCACTTTTTTATTTTATTTATTTTAATAGAATTTTTTTCTTTATTTCTTGTTTTTTTTTATAATAAAAAACAAAAAGAAACATTTATAAATTCTTCAAATTTAATTTCTGGATTTATTTATGAAAATACAAATAAAATTACATCTTATATATCTTTAAAAGATATTAATAAACAATTAATATTAGAAAATACAATTTTTCATAATAATAAAATAAATTCTTCCAGGAGTAATTTTAGTGAATTTACTAATATTGTAGATACGATAAAATTTTTTCAACAATATAAATATACCAATGCAAAAATTATTAACAATAGCATTCAAAAGCAAAATAATTATATTACTTTGAATAAAGGTTCTAAACAAGGGATAGAAAGAGATATGGCTGTTATATCTCCAGATGGAATTATTGGAATTGTAAAAAATGTATCCAATAATTTCGCTTCAGTTATTTCTGTATTAAATATACAAATTGGAATCAGTGCGAAAATAAAAAATAATAATTATTTTGGTTCACTTGTATGGGAAGGAAAAAATTACAAAATAATGAATTTAGAAGAAATTCCTAATCATGTAAATATTTCTATAGGTGATACCATCATCACAAGTGGTTATTCTACTATTTTTCCTGAAGGAATTATTATAGGAAGAATATCTAGTTTTAAGAAAGATAAATCAAAAAATTTTTATCATATTTCTGTAAAATTAAATAATGATTTTAAACATATTTCACATGTTTATGTGATTGGAAATTTATTAAAAGCAGAGCAAAAAAAATTAGAAATATCAGAAAATAATGGCAGCTAGTTTTATTTTAAAAAAAATATTCTTTTTTATAATTATTGTTTTATTTCATATTTAATTTTTATTTTATTATTGCCTTTTGAAACCCCAAATTGGCTTTTACTTTTCATTGCTTTTTTACTCGGTTTCTCCATAGATTTTTTTTCCGACACTTTTGGATTGCATGCTTCTGCTACTGTTTTTATAGCATATTTAAGGCCATACGTTTTATTTTTCCTTTCTCCAAGAGATAGTTATGAAGCAGGAACTTTTCCAAGAATTGATCATTATGGTTTTATATGGACATTACAATATAGCTTTATAATGGTATTTTTTCACCATATTTTTTATTTTTACATAGAAGTATTGACATTTACTAATTTTTTAGAAACTTTTCTTAGAATTATTTTGAGTGTGATTTTTTCTACTTTTATAATTTTACTAACACAGTTTTTCTTATATATGGAAGTAAAAAATTAATTTTTTCAAAAAAAACATCAAATTTTCATTTTTTTTTTACATAAAAACAGGACAAACTTCTTTATAATAATCTTTAATTATTTTCATTTTTCCAAACATATAAATAATCGAAATTTCAAAAGCACCTTTTCCATTACTAACCTCAATTAATTTTGAGCTATTTATATCATAAGAAATTCCTAAATTCAAATTTTGAAATTCAAATTCTATAAGGAAAATTTCCGCATCTTTCCACCTATGCCAAATTCCAGCATAAATAGCAAAAATAAAATTATTATTTATGTCAAATTTTAATTTGCCACCTAAATCTAATTCGTTGAATTTATCTTGCCTCATATATTGCAGACTGGGATGTATTTCAAAATTTTTCCAAAAAAGATTGCCACCAAAAAATACGATATATTTTCTGTTTAATCTAACATTATCATTATTAAAAAATGAAAATTTGGAATTATTTATGTGGAAAATTGATAAACCAAAAGATAAATTTCTTTTTTTATCTATAGAATATTTTAATAAACTTCCAATGGAAAAATCCAATAAAAAATTATTATCATTATATAATTTTTCATTGTGCTTTAATTCTGGATTGTAAAAATTATTGTGATTATCATATTGATTATTAAATTTTAAATTTTTCATATCGATACTAAATTGCTGATAAGCACTCATTAAAGCTACAGAAAAAGTATATTTTTCATTTATTTTTTGGTGCAAAGAAATAGAAAAATTAAAAATATCATTAGAAAAATTTGAATCACCAGCTTTGTCGCTATTTATTTGTAAACCCCCACCAATCTTCGTATTTTGCATTTTGAAAATTTGAAATTTACCATCTAAAGAAAAAGAATATGTTTTATAAGGAACAGTTATTGCTCGCCATTGATTCCTATGATTTGCGATTATACGATATTTCGCATCAAAATTGCCCACCATTGCTGGATTGAGAAAAAAAGGGTTATTCTCAAATTGCGAATAATGAAAATCTTGAGAAAAGATATTTCCAATTTGAAAAAATAAAAAAATAAAAAAAAAATTATATAAATTTTCGATTTTCATAATTTGTTTTATCTTAAAATAAAAATTAATATTTTTGTTTTAAATTTTTTTTTTTAAAAAAAAATTTAAAAAAACGCCAAAATTTTATGATTTTTTATAATAAAAAAAACCAATTTTTTAAGTTTTTAATAATTAAAAAAAATTTTTCAAAAAACACCAAAATTTTAATAATTTATTTAAAAAAAATTTTTCCAAAAAACGCTAAAATTTTAATATTTTATTAAAAAAAATTTTTTTCCAAAAAACGCCAAAATTTTAATATTTATTTAAAAAAAATTTTTCCAAAAAACGCCAAAATTTTAATATTTAATTAAAAAAAAAATTTCCAAAAAACGCCAAAATTTTAATAATTTATTAAAAAAAATTTTTTCCAAAAACGCCAAAATTTTAATAATTATTTAAAAAAAAATTTTCTCCAAAAAACGCCAAAATTTTAATAATTATTTAAAAAAAAATTTTTTTCCAAAAACGCCAAAATTTTAATAATTATTTAAAAAAAATTTTTCCAAAAAACGCCAAAATTTTAATAATTATTTAAAAAAATTTTTTCCAAAAAACGCCAAAATTTTAATATTTATTTAAAAAAAAAATTTTTTCCAAAAACGCCAAAATTTTAATATTTATTTAAAAAAAAAATTTTTCCAAAAAACGCCAAAATTTTAATAATTATTTAAAAAAATTTTTTCCAAAAAACGCCAAAATTTTAATAATTATTTAAAAAAAAAATTTTTTTCCAAAAACGCCAAAATTTTAATATTTATTTAAAAAAAAAATTTTTCCAAAAAACGCCAAAATTTTAATAATTATTTAAAAAAAAATTTTTTTCCAAAAACGCCAAAATTTTAATAATTATTTAAAAAAAATTTTTTTCAAAAAACGCCAAAATTTTAATATTTATTTAAAATAAAATTTTTTCCAAAAAACGCCAAAATTTTAATATTTATTTAAAAAAAATTTTTTCCAAAAAACGCCAAAATTTTAATAATTATTTAAAAAAAATTTTTTCCAAAAAACGCCAAAATTTTAATAATTATTTAAAAAAAAATTTTTTCCCAAAAACGCCAAAATTTTAATATTTATTTAAAAAAAAATTTTTTTCCAAAAAACGCCAAAATTTTAATAATTATTTAAAAAAAAAATTTTCAAAAACCATCAAAATTTCTTCTAAAAATGGCAATTTTTTGTAGATTTTAAATTAAAAAAAAAATTTTTTTTGATTTAAAATAATTTTTTTTTTTGATTTTTTAATTATCATTAAAAATATAACTAATTATATTCGCTCCCATTTTTAATGCTTTTTGTCTTGTTGCTTCGCTATCATTGTGAACTTCTTGATCTTCCCATCCATCTCCGAGATCACATTCATAGGAATACAAACAAACTAAACGACCTTTATAAATTATTCCATAAGCTTTAGGTGGTTTTCCGTCGTGTTCGTGAATTTTTGGTATACCATTTTTAAAATCATATTTCTGGTGAAAAATATCGTGCGAAAAAGGTAATTCTAAAATTTCTTTATCAGGAAAAAGTTTTTTCAATTCTCGTCTAATAAATTTGTCCATACCGTAATTATCATCTATATGTAAAAATCCTCCTGCGAACAAATAATTTCTTAAATTTTGTATTTCTTTTTCAGAAAAAACAACATTACCATGTCCAGTCATATGAATATATGGATAATTAAAAATCTCTTTACTAAGAACTTCAACGGTAAAATAATCTTCATAAATATTTGTTTGCAAATTCTCGTTGCAAAACTTAATTAAATTTGGTAATGAAGTTGGATTAGAATACCAATCGCCGCCGCCATTATATTTTAATAAGGCAATTTTTACAGACGTTTCTTGTCCCAAAACTTGGGAAAAATTAATAAATATTAAGATAAAATATATTAAGTTTTTCATTTTAAATTTATAAATAAAATTTTTTTTTCAAATAAAACAATAAATTTGTAAAAAATTTTTTTATTGAAAATAAATAAAAATTATGATTTTCTATTTAATAATAATTATTATCATTTTCACATTCTTTTTGGAAAGGACTTTGGATTTTTTAAATTATTCTAATTTAAAAAACGAACTGCCAAAGGAATTAAAAGATATTTATAATAAAGAAAAATATAAAAAATCTCAGGAATATGAAAAAATAAATTCTCGTTTTGGAATTTTACAAAGTATATTTTCTTTATTTTTAATTTTAACGGTGCTTTTTTTTGACGGTTTTGCGGTGGTAGATAATTTTGCAAGAACTTTTACAAATAATTCTATATTAATTGCATTGAATATTCTACTTTTGTGATAGAAAAAAAATTCGATTTTAACCGAACAACAAAAAAGTTATTTTTTATTGATAAATTAAAATCATATTTACTTGCAATTTTTATTGGCGGAGGTTTCATTGCCTTATTAATTTTTTTCTACGAAATGACAAAAGAAAATTTTTGGTTATATTCTTGGCTTGCAATTAGTGGTTTTTCAATTTTTATGGCGATGTTTTATTCGTCATTAATTGTTCCATTATTTAATAAACAAACACCTTTGGAAGCTGGAGATTTAAGAAATGAAATTGAGGATTTTTCAAAAAAAGTTGGTTTTAAATTAAAAAATATTTTTGTAATAGATGCTTCAAAACGTTCAACAAAAGGAAATGCTTATTTCAGCGGTTTGGGGAATAAAAAGCGAATAGTTTTATATGATACTTTGATTAAGGATTTGAAAATAAAAGAGTTAGTTGCAATTCTTTCTCACGAAATCGGACATTATAAAAAGAAACATATTTTAATGAGTATTTTTATTTCTGTTTTGGAAACTGGTTTTACTTTTTATATTTTATCTCTTTTAATTGCAAATCCAGAACTTTCAAAAGCAATGGGAACAGAAAATCACAGTTTTCATTTGGCAATAATTAGCTTTGGGATTTTATACAGTCCAATTTCTTTAATTTTAGGTTTATTTGGAAATATTCTTTCGAGAAAAAATGAATTTCAAGCTGACAATTTTGCAAAAGAAAATTATGAAGCTTTACATTTAGAAAATGCTTTGAAAAAATTATCTGTACAAAATTTAAGTAATTTAAAACCGCATCCGCTTTATGTGTTTTTTCATTATTCACATCCACCTTTGTTAGAAAGGTTAAAAAATTTGAGTAAAAATTAAAAAAATTTTTTTTAATGAAAAAATTTATAATAAAAATATCAATATTTATTTTATATCTTTTAACGATTAATTTCCTTGTTTTTCAATTTATTACGAAAGATTTTGTTTTTCATGATTATTTAAAACATGAAAAACCGATTTTGAAAAAAAAGCCAAATGTTTTAATACTTGGAGATTCGCATCCTATGGTATTTATAAAAGTAAAAATTTTAAAATTTATGATTTTAGGAAAAAATATCTCGGAAGAGATGAATTATTTAGAGATCAAGACCATCTTAATGAAACAAAAGGAGCGAAACTATTTTCTGTAGAATTAAAAAAAATTATTAAATAAAATGAAAAAAATAAAATTTGCAATTGTAGGTTTTGGAAATATTGGAAAACGTCATTTTGATATGATAAATCTTAATCCTGATTCTGAGGTTCTTGGAATTTGTGATTTAAAATCAAAAAAAGAAATGGGTATAGAAAAAATAAATATTCCATTTTTTCAAAATATAGATGATTTATTAAATTCAAAAATTGATTTTGATGTGATAAATATTTGCACTCCGAATGGCTTTCATAAGGAACATACATTAAAATCTCTTGATAAAAATCATCATATTGTTTGCGAAAAACCCATGTCTTTATCAAAATTAGAAGCTGAAGAAATGATTTATAAATCTTTGCAAGTTGGTAAAAAGATTTTTGTAGTTATGCAAAATCGTTATTCTTCGCCTTCTGTTTGGGCAAAAAATTTAATTAATAGTAAAATTCTTGGTGAAATTTTTCTCGTACAAATAAATTGTTTCTGGAATAGAGATGATAATTATTATTTGCCGAGAGAATGGCGTGGAACAAAAAATTTAGATGGCGGAACACTTTTTACGCAATTTGCTCATTTTATTGATATTATGTATTGGCTTTTTGGAGACATAAAAAATATATATGGGAAATTTAAAAATTTTTCGCATAAAAATATTATAGATTTTGAAGATAGCGGAATTGTAAATTTTGAATTTATAAATGGTGGAATTTGTAATTTGAATTATTCAACTTCTGTTTTTGAAAGAAATTTAGAAAGTAGTTTAACGGTTATTGCAGAAAATGGAAGTTTTAAAATTGGCGGACAATATATGAATAAAGTTGAATTTTGTAATATAAAAAATTATAAAATGCCCAAACTTTCAAAAGTAAAAGAAGCAAATGATTATGGAAAATACAAAGGCTCGGCTTCTAATCATCAGTTTGTTATTCAGAATGTTATAGATACTTTGAAAGGAAAAACGCAAATTACAACAAATGCTTTAGAAGGTTTAAAAGTTGTAGAAATTATTGAGAGAATTTATAATTCGTAATTTTTTTTTTTGAAAAAAACGCTATTTTTTTATGAATTTTTTAATTTAAAAAATTTTTTTTTGAAAAAAACGTCATTTTTTTATGAATTTTATAATTTAAAAAAACGACAAAATTTTAATGTTTTTTTAATTTAAAAAATTTTTTTTTAATATTTTGAATTCATTAAAATAATTTTTCATTCCTCATTAAAAATTATTATTTATTAAAAGCAAAAATTATATTTTTCTCTTTTAGGAATTTTGTTAATTCATTATTAGCATTTAATTTTGTATTTCTGGAAAAAAGTTGAACCCAAATTTTAGTTTTTTCGTCATAAATCAAAAAACTAAGATTTGTATTTCCTTTATTTTTCTTAAAAGAACTTTGTAATTCTGTTAATAAATTTTCATTTATTTTATTAATTGGAATTTTCAAAGCTATACTTTTTATTTTTACTTTTAAATCAGAAAACATAGAAATAGAATTTATTTTTAATTCTAATTCAGAGTTTCTATAGCTTTTTTGAATAACTCCTTTCAAAAAAATTATATTATTTTCTTGCATATATTCTTTGAAATTTTCATAATCTTTTGAAAAAAAAACAAATTTTTTTGTATTATCATAATCTTCTAAAACCATAGTTCCAAATGGTTTACCTTTTTTTGTCATTTTATTTTCTACGCTTGCAATTATTCCACCCATTTTAATTTCTCGTCCTCTTAAATTTTCTAAATTTTGCAAGTCCGAAATTTTTGTATTGCAAAAATAATTCATCTCAAAATGAAAATCATCTAATGGATGCGATGATAAATAAATTCCAATAACTTCTTTTTCCTTATTTAATCGGTCAATTTTTGTCCAAGCTTTGCAAGTTTGCATTTGTGGTTTTTGAATTTGAATTGTATTACTTCCGTCGCCAAACAAAGAATTTTTATTTCTATTTTTGTCTTCCTGAAATTTATTTCCATATCTAATAAGAACATCAGCATAAGTTGTATTTTTTTCAATCTCAACAAAATATTGACTTCTAAAAACTTTTTCTCCATCAAGACTTTCAAAAGCTCCTGCAAGAACTAAATTTTCAATGACTTTTTTTGTGGTACTTTTTTTGTTAATTCTTTCGACAAAATCATAACGATCTTTGAAAAAACCATTTTCATTTCTTTCACGAACAATATCCTCCACAACATTTGTTCCTATTCCTTTAATTGCCGCCATTCCAAAACGAAGGTCTTGTTTTTTATTTACCATAAATTTCAAATGACTTTCATTTATATCTGGACCTTTTACTGCTAATTTCATACTTTTACACTCGTCCATAAAAATTGTAATTTTTTTTAAATCTGATAAATTCCTACTCAAAACAGCGGACATATATTCAGCTGGATAATTTGCTTTCAAATAAGCCGTTTGAAAAGCTATCACAGAATAAGCCGCAGAGTGTGAACGGTTAAAACCATATTTAGCAAATTCTGTCATAATATCAAAAACTTCTGTAGATTTTTTTTCGCTAATACCTTTTTTTTTTGCTCCTTCTATAAATTTTATTTTCTGCTCTTGCATAATTTCCATCTTCTTTTTTCCCATCGCTCGACGCAAAATATCCGCACTTCCAAGAGAAAAACCTCCCATAATTTGTGCTGTTTGCATAATTTGCTCTTGATAAACCATAATCCCATAAGTGTCTTTTAAAATATGTTCCAGAGATTTATGTGGATATTTGATTTTTTCTGTCCCGTGTTTTCTACTTATAAAACTTGGAATATAATCCATAGGTCCTGGTCTATAAAGTGCATTCATTGCAATTAAATCTTCTATATTTGTCGGTTTTAAATTTTTTAAATGCGAACGCATACCTTCTGATTCAAACTGAAATGTTCCTATGGTTTCACCCCTTTGATATAATTCAAAAGTTTTTTTATCATCGAAAGGAATTTCATTCATATCAATTTCTATTCCTATAGATAATTTAATATTTTCTAATGCATCTTTTATAATGGATAAAGTTTTTAAACCAAGAAAATCCATTTTTAACATACCAACATCTTCAACATAACTTCCGTCAAATTGAGTAAGCAATAAATCACTATCTTTTGCTCTTGTCAGAGGAATATGATTTATTAAATCATCTTTTCCAATAATTACACCACAAGCATGAACGCCAACATGACGCACAGAACCTTCAAGAGTTTCGGCAAATTTAAGAGTTTTGGAAGTTTTTTCATCAGCAGATTTCTTCGCATCATTAAGTTCTTTTACAGCTTTGAAAGCCTTTTTAAGATTTATTTTTGCAACATCAGGAACTAATTTTGCAAGTTTATCTGCTATGGATAAATCTAATTTTAAAACCCTTGCAACATCACGTATAGACATGCGAGAAGCCATCGTTCCAAAAGTAATAATTTGTGCAACTCTTTTTTTTCCATATTTTTCTACAACCCAATTCAAAACTTTTTCTCTGCCTTCTTCGTCAAAATCTATGTCAATATCTGGCATAGTTACTCTTTCTGGATTTAAAAAACGCTCAAAAAGTAATTTGTATTTTAAAGGGTCAATGTCAGTAATTTTAATGCAAAAAGCAACAAGTGAACCAGCTGCTGAACCTCTACCACATCCGACTTTTACATCCATTTTTCTTGCGGCAACTAAGAAATCTTGAACTATTAAAAAATATCCAGCAAAACCCATATCTTTAATTATTCTCAATTCGTAATCTATTCGTTCGCTTATTTCTTCTGTAATTTCTGGAAAATGTTTTTTTGCTCCTTCGTAAGTTAAAAATTTTAAATAATCATCTTGTTCTACAAAATTTTCCGGCAATGGATATTCCGGTAAAATTACATCTCTATTTAATTGATAATTTTCAATTTTATCTGAAACTTCATTTGTATTTTTTATTGCTTCAGGAATATCTTTGAATAAATTAATCATCTCTTTCGGCGTTTTTACAAATTCTTCGCCTGTATATTTCATACGATTTGGGTCGTCTTTGTCTGCTCCTGTACTCAAACAAAGCAAAATATCGTGTGCTTCTGCGTCTTCTTTATTTAAAAAATGTGCATCATTACTTGCAATAATTTTTACATTTAATTCCTTAGAATATTTTAATAAATATTTGTTTACTGTTTCTTGTTTATAAAAAACATTTTTATCTACTTCTATTTTTCCTGTTTTATGCCTTTGAATTTCCAAATAAAAATCATCAGCAAATTCTTTTTTGTATTCTATAATTTCATCTTTTGCTTCTTGAAACTTTTTATCTAAAATAAAACGAGGAATTTGCCCACCTATACAAGCCGACGAAACTATTAAACCATTTTTATTTTCAAAAAGTAATTTTTTATCTATTCGAGGTTTTTTATAAAAACCTTCAATTTGTGCCTTAGAAACAAGTTTAATTAAATTATGATAGCCAATTTTATTTTTCGCAAGCAAAATTAAATGACTGTGTTTTTCATTTTTATCTTTTATAAATCTGTCTTTTGCTAGATAAACTTCACAACCAATAATTGGTTTTATACCTTTTTTTAAAGCAGTATCATGAAATTTTTTTACTCCGAACATATTTCCATGGTCTGTTATTGCTATTGAATTCATACCGAATTTTTTGACCTTATCAAATAAATCGGAAATATTATTTGCCCCATCTAAAATGGAAAATTGTGTATGTAGATGTAAATGTGTAAAATTCATTTTATTTTTTTTACAAAAAAACAAATTTATATTTCAAATAAAAAAATTTCGCCATTTTTTCAAAAAATTTTTTTTCAAAAAAACTATAAAAATTTCGCCGTTTTTTCAAAAAATTTTTTTGAAGTTTGAAAAAATGCCTAATTCACATTCTTAATTCCTCATTAAAACTGGTATAATTATTTTTTGTGTACTTTTTTATGCAAAGTACTTGTTTATTAAAAATAAACATTTATCTTTGCATTTTTATTTATATAAATATGAAATTAAAAAAGGCTAAAATTCAAATGAGAAAAGGTATTTTAGAATATTGCATTTTAAAAATACTTTCTAGTAAAGATTCTTATGCTTTCGAAATTATTAAAAAATTAAAATCTTTGAAATTAATAGTTGTCGAAGGGACTTTGTATCCTCTTTTATCACGCTTAAAAAATGGAAATTTTTTGAGCTATCGCTGGGAAGAATCTAATCAGGGACCGCCAAGAAAATATTACAAACTTACTTCAGAAGGCGAAATTTTTCTGAAAGAACTGGATAATTCTTGGGAAGAGCTTGCTGAAGCTGTTAATAAAATTAGAGCTATAAAAAAAGAAAATAAAATCGTTTTAAAAAAATAAAAATGAAAAAAACTGTAATAATTAATATTTCGGGAATAATTTTTTATATAGATGAAGACGCTTATGGTTTTTTAAAAAACTATCTTAGTAAAATAGAAAAACACTTTTTATCTGTTGAAGGAGGTCGAGAAATTGTTGAAGATATAGAAATATGTTTTTTTAAATTTAAAAAAAAAATTTTTTCCAAAAAATGCCAAAATTTTATGTTTTTAAATATTTAAAAAAAAATTTTTTCAAAAAAAACGCCAAAATTTTATGAATTTTTTAAATTAAAAATAAATTTTTTTCCAAAAAACGCCAAAATTTTATGAATTTTTTAAATTTAAAAAAAAAATTTTTTTCAAAAAACGCCAAAATTTTATGTTTTTAAATATTTAAAAATTTTTTTCCAAAAAACGCCAAAATTTTTATGCTTTTTAAATTAAAAAAATTTTATTTAATTTTTCAAATTAAATTTTATCAATAATTTTATATTATAATTATTATAAGAATAATTGTTATTAATTTCAGGAATTATTTTTAAAGATAGATTTTCATTTACGTCATAATCAAAAAAATGAGCTCCTACTGTTGCATCTATAATATTAAGAAAATAAACTCCAAAAATTAAAATATAATTCAAATCTCTGTATCTCATAGCCGAATTTTTTAAATTTAACAGGTCAGTTTCACTTAAAAAAAAATATTCATCTATAGTTTTTTCATCTCCATCAATTCTTATTTCATAAGATTTTTTATAAGCTTTATAAAGTTTATGGTTGTGTTTTGCAAAATAAATTAATGTTCCAAATCCAGCATACAAAATAGGAATTTTCCAAAATTGCTTATTATATGCTTGTCCCAAACCGGGTAAAATAGCCGAAAAAATAGTTGCTTTTTTAGGCGAATGTTGAGAGTTATTTAAAATATTTATTTCTTCTGCATTTGTTTTATCTATAATAATAGTGTCTTTTTTTTGAGAAAAAACTTGCGAAAATAATATTAAATAAAAATTTATTAAAAAATAAATAAGAATACTTTTAAATTTCATAAAAAAAATTTTTTCAAAAAATGAACGTTTTTTTTATAATTTTTTATAAAAAAAAATTTTTTTCAAAAAACGCTAATTTTTTATAATTTGTGAAATTTATTTTTATTAAATAATAATTTAAATTATGAAAAAATTTTTCAAAATATCTTTCATTATTATTGCGATTTTAATCGCAATTTTAATTGCAATTCCATATCTTTTCAAAGATAAAATTTTAGAAGAAACACAAAATTTAATCAATGAAAATCTCAATGCTAAAATTGAATTTTCTGATGTGAACTTATCAATTTTTTCAAGTTTTCCAGATTTTAATTTCGCTTTAGAAAATGTAAAAGTTATTGGCATCGAAGAATTTTCAAAAGATACCTTAGTTTCTTTTGAAAATTTTTCTATTGATTTGGATTTGATGAGTGTTATTTCCGGAGATAAAATTATTGTAAAAACGATTTCTCTAAATAATTCAAATGTAAACGTAAAAGTTTTGAAAAACGGTAAAGCAAATTATGATATTGCAAAACCGTCTGAAGAGACAACAGAAAATGACAGCATTTCATCAGAAACGAAATTTCATATGGGTCTTGAAAAATTTGAAATTAATAATTTCAATTTAGTTTATGACGATGAAAATATGGACGTTTACGCTAAAATTCGAAATTTGAATTATTTATTAAAAGGAGATTTTACACAGGATTTTACATCTCTAAGTAATAATTTAAATATTGAAATTCTTACTGTCATTTTTGAAAAAGTGAAATATCTTAATAAAACAAAAATAGAATTTCTTGCTGACATTGATGCTGATTTAAAAAAAATGATTTTTTCTTTTAAAGAAAATGTTTTTCGTTTGAACGAATTAAATTTTGGTTTTGATGGAAATGTTGAAATGCCAAAAGATGATATTACAATAGATTTAAAATTTGGTTTGAAAAAGGCAAATTTTAAAAGTTTACTTTCTTTAATTCCAGCGATTTATTCTAATGATTTTGCTGGTTTAAAAACTTCGGGAAAACTTTCTTTTGATGGAAAAGTCAAAGGAATTTATAATGAAAAAAATCTGCCAACTTTCGTTTTGAATTTATTGGTAGAAAATGCTATGTTTAAATATCCAGATTTACCCTCTTCAGCGGAAAAAATTAATATCGATTTAAGATTAAAAAATTTCGGTGGAAAAGGAGATAATAATTTTATAAATTTAAAAAAGTTTCACATTGAATTGGCGAAAAATCCATTTGATGCAAAAATGAAAATCAGAACTTCTGCAAAAGATGTTGATATGAGTGGAATTTTCAAGGGGAAAATTGAACTGGAAAAATTGAAAAATATTATTCCTTTAGAAAAAACAGATTTAAACGGAAAAATAAATTTTGATTTAGATTTTGCGGGAAAGTTATCTGACATTGAAAAGGAAAAATATGAAAATTTTAAATTACTTGGAAATTTAATTATCGAAAATTTGAACTACAAAAGCGAAGATCTACCACAAGGAGCAAATATTAAAAATTGTAATATGAGTTTTTCTCCAGAATTTGTAAATCTTAAAAATTTTGATATAAAAGTAGGAAAAAGCGATTTTCATTTAGATGGAAAAATTGATAATTTAATAACTTATCTATTTAAAAATGAAGTTTTAAAAGCAAATTTTAATTTTAATTCAAATCTTTTAGATGCGAATGAATTTCTTAGTGATGAAGAAGCACAAGAAGAAACAACTGAAACAGATACTGCTGCCATGACTGCTTTTGAAATTCCAAATAATATAGATTTTCTTTTAACAAGTAATTTGAAAAAAGTTCTTTACGATAATATTGAAATTAAAAATATTCTTGGAAAGATAAAATTGAAAGACAGTAAAGCTTCTTTAGAAAATTTGAAAATGGATATTTTTGATGGTAATTTAAAATTAAATGGAAGTTATGATGCTAAGAATTACAAAAATGCTCTTGTTGATTTTGATATGGAAATTAAAAATTTTGACATTAAAAAAACTGTAACTACTTTTAATTCTATAGAAAAAATTTCACCAATAGCAAAAAGTTGCTCGGGAAAAATTTCTACAAATTTTATTTTAAAAACTCGTTTGGACGAATTTTTATCTCCGATTTTAAATGAAATAGATGCAAATGGAGGTTTACAATCTAAGAGAATAGCTTTAAAAAATTCTAATTTATTTGATAAAATTGCAGATATGACAAAAATAGAAAAATACAGAAATCCTATATTAAAAAATATAAATGTTTCTTTTTCTATTTTAGATGGTGTCGTTAGAACAGAACCTTTCGAAACAAAAATTGGAGATAATAAAGCTACAGTAAGTGGAAATATGAAGTTGGATCAAACTTTGAATTATGTAATAAATTTATTAGTTCCCCGCGGACAGTTTGGTGGTTCGGCAAATAATGTTTTGAATGATCTAATGAATTCTGCAAAAAAAGAAGGAATAAATGCTGATTTTGGAAATGAAATTGATCTCGGAATACTGATAAAAGGGAAAGTTGATTCTCCAGTTGTAAAATTACAAATTGGCGAGACGACAAAAAATGTAGTGGAAGCCATAAAAGAGCAAGCGATAGACGAGGCGAAAAAAAGAGCAAAAGAGCAAGCAAATAAAATTCTTGCGAAGGCTGACAAAGAAGCAAAAAAAGTAATTAAGGAGGCAGAAAAACAAGCGAAAAAAATAAGAAAAACAGGCAAAGAAAGTGCTAAAAAATTGAAAGAGGAGGGTTACAAAGAGGCACAAAATATAGAAGACAAAGCAACAAAAATATGGGAAAAAGCCGCCGCAAAAATTGCTGCTAAAAAGTTACGTAAAGAAACCGATAAATCTGCGAAAAAATTAGAAAAAGAAGCAAATAAACAGGCAGATAATCTCGTTAAAAAGGCAAAAAAACAGGCTGAAAATATCAAAAAAAAGGCAAAAAAACAAGCTGATAGATTGTTGAAATAATTAGGAATGAGGAATTTTTAATGTGAATGAAAAATCATTTCTCATTCACATTAAAAAATTCCTCATTATTTATAATATTGTGCTTTTGATTTTTTAGTTATTTGAATTTGTAAAATATAGATTTTATTTTTTATATTTGTAAAATTTTTTTCAAAAAAAACGTCAAATATTTTAACATTTTTTATAATTAAAAAAAAAATTTTTTTTTCAAAAAACGTCAAATATTTTAACATTTTTTATAATTAAAAAAATTTTTTTTTCAAAAAAAACGTCAAAATTTTCAACATTTTTTATAAAAAAAATTTTTTAATAAAAATGGCAAAATTTTAATAATAAAAATATCTTTACAAAAAAATTAAAATAAATGTCAAAAGAAAAAAGATTAATACGTTTTGATTGGGCGATGAAATATATGCTAAAAGACCCATCTAATTATTATATTGCCGAAGGATTTTTATGTGCTTTATTAAATGATAACAATATTACTGTAAAATCAATTTTGGACTCGGAGAGCAATAAAACCTATCCTGAGGATAAGTTTAACCGTGTAGATGTTTTGATAGAAGACGGCAAAGGTCGTAATATAATTATTGAGATACAACAAGCTTACGAATCAGATTATTTGCATCGTATACTTTACGGAACATCAAAACATATTGCGCTGAGCATAAGGTCTGGGGATAGCTATAGCAAAATAGCAAAGGTAATTTCTGTAAGTATAGTTTATTTTAATCTTGGAATAGGTGAAGATTATTTGTATCACGGAAAAACACATTTTATTGGTAAAACCAATGGAGAGGTAATTCATCAGGATAGCGAGATTACTGAAAAAATGAATTTGGTAAAAGATTAGACGAATGGATATATTGGTTTAAAAATGATAATGTAAAAAAAGGAAGTTCATCTAAACATATTGATGAAGTGGAAAAAAACTTAAATATGTTGAATATGCCAAAAGATGAGCAAGATAATTACAAAAAATATTTGGAAAAACTTGCTTCTGATAAAAATATTTTGGAAAGCGCAATAGAAAAAGGCTTAAAGAAAGGTCTGAGGCAAGGTAGAAAAGAAGGAATGGAAAAAGGAATGGAAAAAGGTAGAGAAGAAGGAATGAAAGAAGGCGAAAGAAAGAAAACCTTAGAAATAGCAAAATCTTTAAAAATAAAAGGATTAAGTAATGAAGATATTACTCAAATAACTGGTTTACCTGAGGAAAATTTTAATTAGGAATTTTTTAATGTGAATGAGGAATGAAAAATCATTAAAAATTCCTCATTTCTCATTTCAATTTTTTATATTTATGAAATTTTTCTTCTTTAATTATTTCATTTAATTGTTTTTCAATATCATCAAAATTAGATTTCAATCCACAATTATACAATTCAGTAATTGGATTATCATCAACTATTAATGATTTTAATTCCGTCAGTGATGGTGCTGTTTTTAGTTTAGCATATTCATAATAAGTTAGTTTTAAAAATGCTGTATTTAGATTTATTCCTCTGTTATCCAAAAGGTAATCATTTTCCAACTTTGTAGGTGTCGAATATTTATTGCCTTTTTTCAAATCACTTGGATGTGGATACGAAACAATTTTATTTATTTTATTTTGAGAATTACAAGCAATAAAAAACCAAAATATTAATGCGAAGTACTTCATTTTGAGATAATTATTTTTCGCTGTTCAATATAATTTTCACCTGTTATTATAAAATAATAAATTCCATTTTCAAGATTACTTGTTGAGATTTTCAAGTTATTTTTAATTGCCAAATTAGTAGAAATCAATTTCCCTGAGATATCAATAATTTCAACTTTTTGAATGGGTTTAGATGTCTTAATTTTAACAAAATCATTTGCAGGATTTGGATAAATTGATATGAAATTATTATCATCAAAAGTTTCAACATTTATAATGGCTGTTCTACTTATTGAAATATCTAATAAATATGTTCCTTTGCCTCCTATAAAATATGGTGAAACATTAAAAATTATCGTTCCTCCATTATTAACTGTAAAATTATTTGGCATTATATCATCGTAAACATCAGACCATACAGAATTATACAAATATGACCAACTTACATCGTTTGTATATGTTTGTCCATTATCACTATTGTAGCTGTCATGAGCTCTTGCATTTATTGTATAATTATAACCAGATTCAAGTTGAATTTTATAATAATCTAAATCAGAACCAATGTGATTATTAGAACCAATTGTAGAGATTGTTGCATTATTCATACTAAAATAGACAGGCAAAATATAAGCTTCTTCTGCTGTATTATTATTTTCGTATATGTCAGCTTGAAAAGATTCAATTTTTACAATTACTTTTATTGGATTTATGTAGCTTTGTGAACCAGTTAATTCCCAATCCTCACCATCTTCTTTATGTAAAACTGCTAATAAATAAGTTCCTGGTTCCACATTTATGCCTGTTGAAGAAAAAGTCAATCCATTTTCATAATGACTTTGTGCTGTTAATGTCATATCATTTTTTGTTTCAATAGTTTCAAAATTATCATCATTAATATTATATAAACCAACTGAATATGAGCCATTAAAATTAGTATTACTAAAATTTGCAATATCTACATTTACATCGAAACTCTCATCTATGATTATATCTCCTGTGCTAACTACAATATCGCTATATAATGCAATATCATTAGAATTTTGAATATCTAATTGAATAGAATTATTGTAAGAGCCATCATTCATAATTATCCAGTTTCCATCTGTTGGTCTATAAAACATACGAATATAATAAGTGCCAGGAAAAGCTGTTGAAATACCAGATGTCATAAAACTTAAACCATTTGTATAATGATAACCACTTTGTAAAGAATATTCTGTTTTAATTTCAACATAATCAATAAAATTAGAATCATCATCAAAAATTGCAGCACAATAATCACCATTAAATGTATTTATACCTACATTTTTAATGTCAGTGTGAACAATAAAACCTTCTTCATATTCAATTGGATTTGGTATCACAGTTAAATTATCTAATAATTCAATATCGTAAGTCATATTGTTTGCTGGTGGTTGAATACCAATAATTGCTTGTTGGTCATCATTATATGTTCCTGCTCCTGAACCTGTTCCCCCAGAACCAGGATTTAAAGCGTCAAGCAAAAAATAACCATCATTAGATCCTGACCAGCCCCAATTTATATGAAAAAAATCATAATTATCATAACCATCACAAACAAAAGTGTGTCCGCCTTGTCCATAACCAGCATATTGTATTGGTCTTCCTGCATCTAAATCATTTTTTAGTAATTCTTTCCATTCATTATCTGAATAGTCTTCTCTTTCCAGACCTTCTAATATTTCTGGGTCATAACCGAAATATGTTTGATATGCATATTCACAAGTTTGTTCATCAGAATACCAAGCCCAAAAATCCATAATTACGTAAGAGCCACTTGAAGTTGGACCATATTCCATTTCTACCGCTACACCACAATGATACATTAAAGTTGCAACAGCATTATTTGGACTGTAAACATTATTTGGCATTGATTCCCATTCATAAGTTGTAGAACCAAAATTTGCAGATAAATTTCCATAAGTATCATGATTATATGAATGGAAACCTGTTCCTGTTGTTGGATAATTCCAATATTTCATTATTTGTGCCATTGCTGTCGCAGGACAACCTGCCACTGCGTGATAACCGTTTCCTGCACCTGCATCAATATCATAAGGACATAAAGCATTTACATAAGGACTTTGTCCCCAAGTAACCGTAACTAATGGATTTACAGAACTTGTGCTTTTTGAAATTTTTTTATTTTGTTTAAGATCTTCCCACTCTTTCTTAATTTCTTCTGTAGCTTTTATATTATTGCTGATAACATAATTGATTTGCTTTTTGTAATTTTCAAGCCACTTTCTGAAATTATCAGGTAAATTATTTACATCAAAAGTTTTAGACTTTGAATATCCTAAAACAGGATAAACATCATCATCTCCTGAAATAATTATAAATCCATTATCAGAATTAAAAACGTAATAAAAAGTTAGATTTTCTGCTTGTTTATTTTTGTCTGTACTATGCTTTTGCGAAATACATTCATAAACAAGTGTTAAATCACTTGATAATTTTAAGTTGTTTGAATAAAAATTACTTGCAATAAGTAAAGCTTTTTTTTTGTCAATGGGATTTGCAAATAAATTTATTGCAAATATCGTCATTACAAATAGTAAAACTATTTTTCTCATTTTTTTTTAAATTTTTAATAAAAAATTCTAATATAATAATTTCAACTTTTATGCCATATTTTGAATATCACTTTATATCTTTGAATGTCAAATGTTTATAAAAAATGCTCATTAATTTTATATGAAAAAAATTTCTTTTATATGAAAAATTTTTATTATTAAAAATAATAAAATATTTTTATAATATAAAAATTTGCCGTTTTTTTCAAAATTCGTCCAAAATTTTAATGTTTTTTATTTTCAAATTAAAAATTTTTTTTTCAAATTCGTCCAAAATTTTAACATTTTTTAATTTCAAAATAAAAAAAATTTTTCAAAAATTGTCCAAAATTTCAATATTTTTTATTTTGAAATTAAAAAAAAATTTTTTTTTAAAATCGCCCAAAATTTCAATATTTTTTATTTTACGTAAGTAATACAAGGTATGCCTTGTATTACTCTACATTAAAATCGTCCAAAATTTTAATATTTTTTAATTTTAAAAAACATTAAAATATTTGGTGTTTTTGGATTTTTTTTTTAATTTCTCATTCACATTAAAAATTAGTGTTCTTTTCATATCTTCAGCGATTAAATTCAATGTTTCTTTATCAAAGTCGAAGCGATAAAACATTTTAAATAACTTCACTTGTAAATCAATTTTTGATAAATTTGGTTCTTGCGTTTTTATCCTATTTCTTAAAATATTTCTGGATAATTCAGTCATTTCAAATAAACCTTTTAAACGTTCCTTCAAGGGTTTAGAAAATATTATCTCAAATTGTTTTTGCTGTATGTATTTTGGTGTATCATTCATTATCAAGCAAATTGTATGTTTGTAAATTTAATTTATTACACCATTTTTTTATATAATTTATATTTTTTTCAGGATTTAATAACAAATTTTCAATGTCATTTATTTGTTTTCCGCTTTTAAAATCTTGTATCCAAATGATTTTAGCAATTATTAAATCATTTAATGCAATTACCCAAAGTTCTGTATTTAATTCTTTTACACGTTTACGTTGTTTAAAAGCAAGATTAAAATATTCCGTTGTTTTACGAACAATAAAATCAATTTTAAAACCTGTTTTGTGGTCAATAATATTAAACATGCCTTGTCGTCTAACTTCATCTTTTATCGTATTTTTATTGAAGTAACTATCAGGAAACAAAGTTAAAAATTCATTAATTCCATTTTCTTTTAATTCTAACACAATGTCAATATCTCTGGTCATTCTTGGTATTGTATAAATGTTTAGTGCAATACTTCCGGAAACCATATAAGGTATATTACTGTTATCAAGTGAATTACAGATTTTTTGAAGTAAACTTAGAATCATATTTTCATTTTTTTAATATTTTGCAATTTAAATAATAAATTAAATAAAAAAATTTATTTTTTTTTATTCCTAATTATTCATTTTCAATTCTTCATGAAATTTTTGTGAAATAAATTTTAAATACCAAAATTTTAAAATTAAAAAATTTTTTTTCAAAATTCGTCCAAAATTTTAACATTTTTTATTTTAAAATAAAAAAAAATTTTTTTTCAAATTCGTCCAAAATTTTAACATTTTAAAAAATACAACATTGGAGGTTTTTTTTTTAACACCAATGTTTCGACATCAAACAATGTTAAAAAATTTTTTTTCAAAAAACGTCCAAAATTTTAACATTTTAAAAAATACAACATTGGAGGTTTCTTTTTTAATACTAATGTTTCGATATCAAACATCGGTGTTAAAAAAGAATACCAATGTTAAAAAAATTTTTTTCTCCAAAAAACGCCCAAAATTTTAATATTCCAGTCTTTCAAAGGTTTTCCGATTTTTTCAATTTTTTGTTTAATTTGAAATTCTTTTTTGGATAAAATTACAAAAATTCTTCATTTAAATTTGAAATTTTTATGTGATTTTTTGAAAAATATTTTTTTAAATCTGTGGAGATTAAAAAATCATTTTTCACCATAAGAGCATTTGTTAAATTCACAAATTAAAATATTGGTGTCCACTTTGCTTCGGAGAAAATTTGCGTTCCCGCAAAATCAATTAATTGCAAAATATTTGTATTTTCTATAAAATATTTTCTTAATTTTTTTCCGTAACTGGCTCGCATCATTTTTTAAAAGGATATTTCCTTTTTCGTAAAACAGGAATACAAATCTCCGGACTTAGCAAAAGTTTTATATTTTTGATTTTCTAAATTTTTTTGATAATTTGTTCCGGAGAATTTTTGAATTTGAAATTTGCGGATTTCCAATTATCACGTCAAAACCGCCGTTTTTCATAATTTTAGAAAATTCTTTTTCCCATTTAAATTCTTCCGAAATCAAAGAATTTCCGCATTTAATATTTTCGTTTAAATTGGATAATTTTCTATTTTTATTTTGCTTTCTTAGCCATAATAAAGTTTCAATTCCGAAATAATATTATCAATTTCTTTATGCTCGGAAATTAAAAATTGCAAAGCAGAATTTAAAAACGCACCGCTTCCGCAAGATGGATCTAATATTTTCATTAAAATAAAAAGTTTTTATAATTTTGTAATTTCTCAAAAATAATTTTTCATCTTTATTTAATTTTCCATTTTTATTCAAATAATTATCAAATTTTATTCGGAAATTCCCAAATTATTTTTTTTCTCGTATAAAATTTTTCCGATTGTATTTTCAATTATGTATGAAGTAATATATTTTGGTTGTAAAAAACGCCGTATTTTTACGAATATTTAATTTTTCTATGTTTAAATTTTCAAAATCTTTCAAAGAATGTTCAAAAATATGTCCAAGAATATTTACATCAAATCAGATTTGAAATCATATTTTGAAATTTTCTTCACATCTTCCAAAAGAATTGCGTCGTCTATTTTCAAATTATAAAAATTTCATCCTTTTGAAATAATCCTCCGTTGTAAGCTGGAATATTATCAATTTCTGTTTCTCCATTTTTCCGAGATTTATATAATTAAAAAACTGTTTATAAACATTATATGCAGGTTGATAAAAATCTAATCTTTTAAAATAAAAAATTTTTTTATGATTTTTTCAATGGAATTTATCGGAATTAATCCAATATCTTGTGAGAAAAAAATAAATAATAATCTGTAAGTAATTTTTGCGATTTTTTGAATAAAATAATTTTTCGTGATTTTCATTGTTTTTTATTAGATTTTGGAAGATTTTATTTTTTAAATTAAAATAATCATTATAAATAAATTAAAGTTTCATTTTTTAATTTTAGCGGAATATCATTTAAAAGATTTTCTTTATTCAACAAAAAATATAATAAATCAAAATCTTTTTTTTGCAAATTAAACATTCAAATTCTTCGAAATTATTTGCATAATCTATGTAAAATCTCAGTTTTGCGAAATTAGAAATTATTATATATTTACAATTTTCTTGATTATTCCTGTAGTAAAACGCATTCTAACAACCTTAGAAAAATCTTTTAAAGATGTGGATTTCAATTCTATAAAACAATTACTTGATTATTTTTTATAATTGCGGCATCGGTTTTTCAGCATTTGTTTCGTTATTTTTTCCAAAACTATATTAAAATCTTTTTCAGGTTTTATTTTATAATGAAGAATTTTCACAAATAAATCTCTCAGAAAACCTTATGCGTATTCTTCTTCTTTAAGTTTTTTAATTTGTTTTATTTTTTCGGAATTGAAAACATTTTTAAATTTTTCGAAAGATTTTTCCAATTTAATTTTATCAAATCTCGAAATATAATTCTTTAAAACAGACTTTTGAAATAGAGACATTTTTTTAATTACAAAATTATAAAAAAATTATAAAATTTTTCGTTTTTTTTGAAAAAATTTATTTTTAATAAAAAATTAAAATTTCGGCGTTTTTTGGAAAAAAATTTTTATTAAATAAATTATTAAAATTTTGGCGTTTTTTGGAAAAAATTTTTTTTAAATAAATTATTAAAATTTCGTCGTTTTTTGGAAAAAATTTTTTTTAAATAAATTATTAAAATTTTGGCGTTTTTGGAAAAAAATTTTTTTTTAAATAAAATATTAAAAATTTTCGTTTTTTGGAAAAAAATTTTTTTTTTAATAAATTATTAAAATTTTGGCTTTTTTTGGAAAAAAATTTTTTTTTTAAATAAATTATTAAAATTTCATCGTTTTTGAAAAAAATTTTTTTTTAATAAAAATTAAAATTTTGGCTTTTTTTTGAAATAAATTATTAAAATTTAGCGTTTTTTTGAAAAAATTTTTTTAAATAAAAATTAAAATTTTGGCTTTTTTTTTAATTTTTTTGAGATTAAAAAAATGGTGTTATAAATATAATTTATATTCAAATAATAATTTTGTTACAAATTCGTTTTATTATCGTAACTTTGTCAACAAAAAACATAATAAATTATGGAAAATATATTTGCACGTAGATTAAAATCAGCAAGATTAATGGCTGGATTAAGTATGCAAAAGTTGTCTGATTTGATAGATAAAAAAATATCAAAACAATCCATCAGTAAATACGAAAAAGGTGCGATGAAACCTGATAGTGAATTGCTTATCAAATTCTCAAAAGCATTAAAAGTAAAACCTGATTATTTCTTTCGTCCATTTGAAATAAAATTAGAAAAAGTTGATTTTAGAAAAAAATGTTCTTTAAGTCAAAAAGAGATAAAATCAATAAATGAAAAATCTAAAGATTTTCTTGAAAGATATATTGAAATAGAACAACATCTTGGAATTAACCAAAAGTTTAAAAATCCAATAGGAAAAATTCAAATCAATAAACTTGATGATATAGAACATGCAGTATTAGAGCTTAGAAAAGAATGGAAACTAGGATTAAATCCTCTTTCTAATATTTTTGAGATGTTAGAAAATAAAGGATTTAAAATATTTGAGATTAAAGCATCTAAATCATTTGATGGATTGTCAAGTATAATTGGAGACACTTTAGCAATGTTGGTTATCAATGAAATAACTGATATTTTAAGGCGACGATTTACTATTTTGCATGAACTTGGTCATATACTTCTGCAATTACCCAAAGACTGTTCAAAAAAAGAAATAGAACACTATTGTAACTATTTTGCCGGAAGTTTTTTAATTCCTAAACAAGTTTTAATTTCTGAATTAGGAATTAAGCGCAATAAAGTTATTCTTAAAGAGTTAATTGAGATAAAGGAATATTATGGAATATCTCTTCAAGCCCTTGTTTATAGGGCAAGAGAATTAAATATAATTTCGGAACAAAGTACCAAAAGATTTTGGCGTTTTATTAAAAGCTCTCCAGAAAAGCAAAAAGAAATTGGTCTCGGAGAATATAAAGGGAAAGAAAAATCTCAACGCTTTAATCAGTTATTATACAGAGCTTATGCAGAACAAATAATATCACAAAGTAGGGTTGCGGAATTATTAAACACTACTTTACCATTGATTAAACAAAACTTGCAATCAATATGAAAATAATAGCCATCAATGACGCAAATATTTTAATAGACTTGATGAAAATAGATTTAATTGATGAGTTTTTTAGACTTGATTTTGAGTTTATAACGACTAATTTTATTATAGCAGAATTTGAAATGGAAGAACAACAAAATTTAATCAATGAATTAATTAGAAAGAAAAAATTACATATTTACAATCTTTCATTCGATGAATTAACAGATATTCAATCTATTAAATTTAGAAGTTCTAAAAAACTTTCTTTTGAAGATTGTTCTGTTTGGTATTTGGCAAAAAAGAAAAATGCAATTCTTTTGACAGGAGACAATTTACTTAGAAAAAAAGCAATTAATGACGGTGTTTCAGTTAATGGAATTTTATTTGTAATTGATTACTTGATTGAGAATGAAATAATAACAAAGCAATTAGCTTTTGAGAAACTCAAAAAACTGTTAAGTTTAAATGCAAGATTGCCGAAAAACGAATGTGAAATACGATTAAATACTTGGAAAATGCATTAATATTGTACTTGATTAGTTTTATTTTTGGCTTGACGCAGGTACGCAAAGACACAAATAAAAACGGATCAAATGCCTATTCGTTTTGTTAATTTTTATTAAAATTTCATCGTTTTTTGAAAAAATTTTTTTTTAATAAATTATTAAAATTTTGGCGTTTTTTTGAAAAAAAATTTTTTTTTAATAAATTATTAAAATTTTGGCGTTTTTTTGAAAAAAAATTTTTTTTTAATAAATTATTAAAACTTTGGCGTTTTTCGGAAAAAATTTTTTTTAAAAATAAATTATTAAAATTTTGGCGTTTTTCGGAAAAAATTTTTTTTTAATAAAATATTAAAATTTTAGCGTTTTTCGGAAAAAATTTTTTTTTAATAAAATATTAAAATTTTTCGTTTTTTTTTTTATTTTTTTGAGATTAAAAAAATGGTGTGTATAATAACCTTTATGTTCTTTTCTTGGAATACCTTCTATTTGTTTTTTAGGTCTATAATGTTCAATTTCAAATTCTGGTTCAAAACTTTCGCAATAAGCACATTTATTCTGATATAAATTTTTTAATTTGCAACGTACATCCTTAGCTCCATAAATAGATGATTTTATATTTTCTCTATCTTCGCATACTTGATTTATTAAAAAAACAGGAATTTTATTTAAACTTTTTTTGACTGCTATCATAATTATTCTTTAAATAAATCGTTATCTGCCCAATCATTTTCATCAAATAAATCATCTATTTCTTTATCCAAATTATCATATTTTTCTCTGTCATTATAATTATCATCAACAATTACATCATCTATATTTTCATTGTATTCTGATTTGATATTATCCAATCCAAAAACCGGAGAAGTGAGTAGTACATTTGGTAATAAATTCGGAAGTTCTTTTTCTATTTGAAATAATCTTTTGACAGTAATTCCTTCTTCTTTAGTTCTATTTACATTAAAAATCGCAGTTCTTTTTGGAGGTGCTCCAAGCAAAGGTATGGGGCTATGTGTAGAAGCTATAAATTGAATTTTTGGGAAAAGTTCATTTAATTTTTTCACCAATTGTTTTTGCCATTTTGGATGTAAATGCAAATCAATTTCATCTATTAAAACGATACCTTCCAAATTCTTAAAATCAGTAATTTCCGCTTGATGTTCTGAAAGTCTAATGATTAAATCACCAATCATGGTAATGATACTTTTATAACCAGAAGCCAATTCATTAAAACTTTTTAAAATATCGCTATCTATTTCTTCATATTTAATGAAAGTTTGAGTTCCTTCACTAATGATTTTTATATCAATAATATAAGGACTTAATAAATTCAACAAAATTTCTTTCGCACTTTTAAAATATTGTTTTTGACTTGCTCTATTTTCCCAATTTATTCAAACGAGATGCACCATAAGCAACAAATTTTTTAAAACTTGTCATATTTTTTCGTTTAAATTCTATATTATACCCATCTTTATTTTCAGTATGAATATATCCATGATTAGAAAGTACATTGATAAACGTTTCTTTATTGTTAAATTCAGCATAAAAAAATGTATCTTTATCAATTTTACTCAAAATTATATCACCATCTTGATTTCCAAATAAAGCAATCACTATAGCCTGTAAAATCAAAGTTTTACCATAACCATTCTCACCTGTTAAAAATATCCATTGAGGATCTTGTATGATTTTATCTTGATGGTTTGTTGCAATATTATTAATGGATAGTTCTCGTATTTCTTTATAATGAGAAACGTAAATATTTCTAATCGCACAAGGCAATTCTTTTTTTGTATAATTTTGATATATTTCTTTTAAAATATCATTGTAGTTCAGGTTACCCGATAATATTTCTTGATAATGATTTACAAAATAATCACGATAATAAAAATCAAAATTATCATATCCTAATTTCAATAAAGGTGGTGGGGGAAAAACAGTATTTGCTAAATTTTTTTTATAATTCTCTTCATTAAAAACATCTGTTTTATTCGTTATTAAACGAACATATTGACCTGCATCAATAGATATTGTTAGTTGTTTTAAAGCAAATGAATTGATTAATAGTTTTGATATTTCAGAAATAAGTATTCCAGATAAACCTTTTTTATTTATATTTAAATACTCTAATTTTTGTAATTTATGTAAAAATTTAATATTTTTTAAAGAACAATTTAATTTTAAATATAGTATTTTTAAATTAGTAACATCTTCTAAAATACTAAAGTCTTTTATTGGTGTATAAAATATATGTATTTGTGTTAATTTCTTTAATTTTTTTAAAATTGAAATATCTTCTATTTTATTTCTACCTAAGATTAGGTTATTAAGATTTTTTAATTCTTTTAAAATTGAAATATCTTTTACCGGATTAGATGATAAACTTAAACGTTTTAATTTTTTTAGATGTTTTAAAACAGAAATATCTTCTATTTTATTAGAAGATAAAAATAACATTTCTAATTCTGTAAAATTTTTTAAAAAAGAAATATCTTTTAATTGTTTAGAAACTAAACTTAAAACTGTTAATTCATTATTTTCATTTACTTTGTGTAATAAATGTTTATTAATATCAATATTTAATTTTTGTTTTAATAATTCTAATTCTGACATTATTTATTTGTTTTTTTAATTTACTTTTTATACAAAAATAGAATATTTTTTTTTTTAACTTGTATTTTTTAAGAAATATTTTTTTACTGTTCATGCAAACTTAAAATAACTCTGCTTCTGTGTGGTATTTTCACGCACCTATAAGCATCTTTCGGAATTTTTTTTTTTTTAAACATTTGAATTTTTTTCAAATCTCAGATGTTGTTTTCGTTAAAAATATTGAAATTTTGGCTTTTTTGGAAAAAAATTTTTTAATAAAATATTAAAATTTTGGCGTTTTTTGGAAAAAATTTTTTTAATAAAATATTGAAATTTTGGCGTTTTTTGGAAAAAATTTTTTTTAATAAATTATTAAAATTTCGGCGTTTTTTTAAAAAAAAAATTTTTTTTAATTTCGAAATTAAAAATGTTAAAATTTTGGACGTTTTTTAAAAAAAAAATTTTTTTTAACATTGGAGGTTTTTTTTTTAACCTCCAATGTTTCGACATCAAACAATGTTAAAAAAATTTTTTTTTCAAAAAACGCCCAAAATTTTAACATTTTAAAAAATACAACATTGGAGGTTTTTTTTTTAACACCAATGTTTCGACATCAAACATCGGAGGTTAAAAAAGAAACCTCCAATGTTAAAAAAATTTCAAAAAATCGCCCAAAATTTTAATATTTAATAATGTGCGGTGGAAAACACCGCACAAACGCAGAATTATTTAATTTCTGTTCCTAAGTTCAAGTGATTTACTAAAAATATCTTCATGTAATTCAGTTTGATTTATCGTTTCGACTAATTTTGGAATTGCTGATGATGAAAAAAATACCCTTGACCTTCTGCTGATATCGTCTATTGTTTCAATCCATATAAATTGTTTGAATTTGGAATTTATAGTTTCGTTGGATGGATTTATTACTTTAAATGTTGAGCTATTTACCCATTTTAAATATAATATGACTGATTTTAATTGAAGACTTGTAATTTTATATTTAACTTTTTTTTCAACTTCTTTATGTAAACTCTTTAAAAACATACGATCTCCATTACTTTGGATTTCACCAATTATCTTATATAATGGTTTGCCTTCATCTGTTGTTATTTTCCCAATTTCTCCTGCCGTAATAGCATTTAAAATAACATTAAAAACTCCATTTTTAGTTTTGTCAATTTCAATATCACTTGCTGATAATATATTGTCTCTACTGTTAAAACCATAAATTTTATTTTGCATTGGATTTATAATAAGAACTTCTCTTGGATTAATATCTACCATTTTAGGTAATAATTTAGACCATATATCCATAAATTCTTTGCTTTTTTCATTTGCTTTTATTTGAATAAAACGATTGAAATCAGCTGTTGATTTATTGGCATGTTCATTCTTACTTGATGCTCTATAAAAAATTTCTCCTTTATATATTTTATATTTTTTAAAATCTTTTATTGGAACTAAAATGTTGTTATTTTTTTCAATAATTAAGTAATAAAATTTTCTTGTGCTAATTTGAAAAGACTGCAAATCAATAGATACTCCAACTTTTGTTATTTTCTCAAATTTTTGAGAAATGTCATTTAAGTCTACTTTTTCAAGAATATCTAAATTGTCTTTATTAAGTCCAATATCATTGTAATTGTGATCACTTGATTTATTTTCTTCTATTCCTATTAAGATAATGCCTCCATTTGCATTAGAAAATGAAATAATATCTTTGCCAAAATTCATTAGAAAAATTTCAACATTACTATCCTCTTTTGATATATTAAGTTCACGTTTGAAGTCGATAAGATTATTTTCTTTTGGGAATTTTCCATTATCTTTCAAATCAGAAATAATAGTATCTACTTTTAATTTTAATTCCTTTAAGTTCATTGTCTTATCTTATTTAGTTTTATTGCCCTTAACGGAGACTTTATGCACCTCCTATTACATAAAGTCTTTTTAATATATCTACTTATAGTTCCCATATATTTTTTTATAAATTATCATTCATGTTTTATTTTACAAATTTTAAACCCTTCAGTTTCATTTTTATTTATTATTTGTTTTCACAAAAAAAAGATTTTCTTTATTGCAAAATAAATGTTAATTTTTTATAAAAAAAAATTTTTTTCAAAAAATCGTAAAAATTTTAACATTTTTCAATTTTGAAATTTCCAAAAAATTTTTCTCCAAAATCGCCCAAAATTTTAATATTTTTAAATATTATTTTCAATAATTTCAATTTCCTCATCATTTAATTGGTATAATTTATAAACCATTTTGTTAATTTCATTTTCAATTTTGTTAATTTGAAATCCTCGTAAATTTTAAATTATCAAATTCTTCAGATAAATTTAAGAGAAAATTATTCTTTTCTTTTTCTAAATTCTCATTTAAAAAAATAATTTTTCCTAAAAATAAATCAATTTTTTTTTGATTTTCTAAATTTGTAATTTCTGGAATTGGTAATTTTTCAACAAAAATTTTAGACATCTCATAACCTTTTTTACCAAGTTTTGCAGCTATTTTAGAAAAATAAAAAAAATTAACTTTTGAATTTAATAAACAAGTTAAATATTTTAAATTTTTTCCTGTAATTTATTATTGTCGTAGTAAGCTTCAAATTCTTGAGCCATATTAGAATAAATTATTTTTTCTTTTTCAAAATTTTTAAATGTGCCTGATGAATAATAATCAACTTGTAATTGCCACCATTTATATGGAAGTTTAAATGTTTTTTTATTCATTCCTCCTCTTCTTTTTAATAATTTTTGTTTATACTTAGATAAGTATTTTTTTATTTCAGGATAATCATTTTTTTTAATATCTGAATGTGAATATATTAAATATAAATTTTCAAATTTACAGTAATATTTTTTAATATCTCTACCCCTAAGAATTGGTTTAATAATTTCTGCATTTTTTGGGTCGGCATTTATTAATTCATTTTTTTTATTTTCGTCAATAATGAAAGCTTCGTTAAAACCAGTTAAAACTCCTCTGAAAATTTTAATATTCCAGTCTTTTAATGGTTTTCCGATTTTTT